>NZ_JBFTPJ010001235.1:0-1339 GCF_056398445.1 Variovorax sp. 01T439_2 | reverse complement strand
CCGCCTCGAAGAGTGCCAGGGCGACACGCCGGTCGTCGCGACGCGCTGGGCCCTCGAAGACAGCGAGCGGGCCGAGCTGGCGCAGATGCTTCCGCGCGCGGCCAAGGTGCGCCACGTCACCGCGGGCCGGGGCTACGGCACGGTGCGCTGGAGCGGCCTCGAAGGACTCGGCGACCTGTCGCTCGACGTGTCCGACRTCAAGGCCAAGGTCCGCAAGATCGTCCCCGCCGTCAAGGCCGCGGCCGAGAAGCTTGCCGACGACGCACGCGCGATGCTGGAGCAGGCGGCCGACGCCTTCGACGCCGCGATGATCCTGAGCCCCGACTACATCCGCTGGTCCACCGGTGCGGTGGCAGCGCTGCAGTCGCTGCGCCAGGCCATGGCGGCAGCGGATGCCGAGCTCAGCGACAAGCAGGAGCAGATGCTGGCCGAGCTCGAGGAGATGGCCCGCGCGATTGCCAACGACACGCCGGCGCTTGCAAGGGCGAAGCAGTGGGTGCTCGACAAGCTACCGAGGTTCGTCTACGTGGACGAGTACCCGGCGCTGCCCGGCCGCCAGAACATTGCCGAGCACCTCGCGCGCCAGGGCTGGGGGCAGGACGCGCCCGGGCAGCGCAACTTCGAGAAGCTCTGCAAGGCCGCGGGGCTCGATCCGCAGCAGCTGCAGGAGCTGCTGGAGAAGAACGATCAAGCCACGCGCAACCAGCTCGCCAACCGCGCCGGCTCCGTCGTCACCGCCGAGATCCGCCGGCTCTGGAAGGACCGCGAGCTCAAGGTCCGCTTCAATCTGGACGGGCCGTACATGGACACGCTGGTGTCCGACCCCAACCGCGCCTACGACGTGGAAGTGAACCTCGACGAGCGCAGCCGCGGCTTCCAGTGGTTCTTCTCGTTCTACGTCACCTTCTTTGCGGACACCAAGGGCGCGGGCGATGCGATCCTGCTGCTGGACGAGCCCGGCCTGCATCTGCATGCGCGCTCGCAGGCCGACCTGCTCGCGCACTTCGAGCAGGACTTCGCCAACCAGATCGTCTACACCACGCACTCGCCGTTCATGGTGCCCGTGCACCGGCCGGGCGCCGTGCGCACGGCCAGCATGAGCGAAGCCGCCGGCACCACCGTGAGCAACAAGGCCGAGGGCGACGCGCGCACGCTCTATCCGCTGCAGGTGGCGCTCGCGCTGAGCCGGATGGCGGGCGAGGGCGCGAAGCCGCAGCAAAGGGAGGGCGCGGCGCGTGTCGAGGCGCCGTCGCGCGAGGTCAGCGAGCCGGTGGATCTTCCTGTCCAATAGCGGCATGGACCATTCACCGAACGAGCTCGCAGAGCGCCTGACCGAACT
>NZ_JBFTPJ010001234.1:0-1344 GCF_056398445.1 Variovorax sp. 01T439_2 | reverse complement strand
CGGCAGCTGCGAGGTGTCGAGCCGGAAGCGGAACACGACCTGGTGCTGCGCCTCGTCGCCGACCTCGGCCGCATCGCCCAGCCGCAGCCGGCCGACGCGCTTGACGGCGTCCATGGCGTCGGCGAGGCTGTCGAAGTTCTGGTTCAGCGAAACGCCGAAGCCCGCGGTGCCGGTGATGGGCACCGGCGACACGTTGAGCCGCCAGCGGCGCGTGAGTGGCTGGTAGGCCAGCCGCATGTGGCGCGTGACCTGGGCCACCTTGCGGTCGGTCCAGTACCAGCGCTCCTGGAAGACCTCGGCCTCGGCCACGAAATAGATGGCAATGCCCTTGTCGAGCACTTCCTCGACCAGCGAGGGCAGCTCGAACTGCACGGCCGCGGTGAGGTAGACGCCGTCGTCGGCCTGTTCCAGCCGCATCTGGGTGACCGATGGCACGACGCGCCCCTGCGCCAGCGCAATCGGAAGCAGGCAGGTCAGCAGCAATGCCCAGGCCAGCACGAGCCCGGCCAGCGGCGCCAGGATGCGCCGCCTGCGGGCCTCAGCGCGGACGTTTTTCAAGCAGGGCGTAGAAGAAGCCGTCGTGGTCACCTGAGGGATTGTCCGGGACGGCGCGGGCATTCGCCCCGCTTTGGGGAAGCAAATGGCCCGGCGATGCCCCCAATCGGGCGTCGGTGTTGTGCGCAAGGAACGCATCGATTTGTTGCGAGCCCTCTTCCCGGAAGACGGAACAGGTGCAGTAGAGCAGCCGGCCGCCGGGCCGGACCWGGGGCCAGAGGGCCGCGAGCAGCGCCGCCTGCTGGACCGCCAGCTGGGCGGTGTCGCTCTCGCGGCGCAGCCAGCGCACGTCGGGATGGCGCCGGACGATGCCCGAGGCGGTGCACGGCGCATCGAGCAGGATGGCGTCGAAGGGCGTGCCGTCCCACCAGGCGGCCGGCCGCGCGGCGTCGGCCACCACCACCCTGGCGGACAGGCCGAGCCGGCCCAGGGTTTCGTCGATGCGGCGGCTGCGGGCGGCATCGACCTCGAGCGCCGTCACCTCGATGGCCGCCGGCCCGGCAAATTCCAGCAGGTGCGCGGTCTTGCCGCCGGGAGCGGCGCAGGCGTCGAGCACGCGCAGGGGGGCCGCGCCGGCCGCGGGCAGCAGGCATTCGAGCAGCAGCGGCGCGGCCAGCTGCGCGGCGGCGTCCTGCACCGAGCATTCGCCGTCGGCAAACCCCGGCAGCTGCTGCACCGGGCGCGCGCGCGCCAGCTGCAGGCCCGCCTCCCCCACCCGGTGGGCCTCGAGGCCCACCGCCTGGAGCGCCAGCTGATAGGAAGCTACGGTGGTCTTGCGCAGGTTGACGC
>NZ_JBFTPJ010001233.1:0-1345 GCF_056398445.1 Variovorax sp. 01T439_2 | reverse complement strand
GTATTGGACTCGATGTTGCCGCGCATCAATCATTTGCGCATGAAAAAGTTTCCGCGTCTTCCGAAGTCCAAAATCTGCGAGCTGTCCGCCGTGGCGCTGCGCACGCTGGTTGCGCAGCGAAAGCTCTCGCCGGTGGAGATCACCCAGGAAGTCCTGCGCCGCGCCGACGCCGTCCAGCCGCAGCTGAACTGCTTCATCACGCTGTGCCACGAGCAGGCGATGGCGCAGGCCCGCGAGGCGGAAAGCGCCGTGATGAGAGGCGAGCCGCTGGGCCTGCTGCACGGCCTGCCCTTCACGGTGAAGGACATCGTCGACACCGCGAACGTCAGGACGACCTACGGTTCCCTGCTGCATCGCGACCACGTCCCCACGCAGGACGCCGTGGCCGTGGCGCGCATGAGCCAGGCCGGCGCCATCCTCATCGGCAAGACGACCACCTCCGAGTTCGGCGCCAAGTGCTTGACCGACGCGCCCCTGTTCGGAAGCACCCGCAACGCATGGGATGCGACGCGCACGAGCGGCGGCTCGAGCGGCGGGGCGGCCGCGTCGATTGCGGCCGGCATCGCGCCGCTGGCCATTGCCACCGACGGCGGCGGCTCGACGCGCATTCCCGCCGCCTGCAATGGCGTGGTCGGCCTGAAGCAGAGCCTGGGCGTGGTGCCCCACAGCCAGGTGCAGGACGCCTTCGGCAACTACACCTACGTGACGCCCACCACGCGCAACGTGGCCGACACCGCGCTCATGCTGCAGGCCATGACTGGCGCCCATGGGTCCGACCCCTGGTCACTGGGTGTGCCGGCGCAGCCTTACTTCGACGCGCTTCAGCCCGGCGGCGATCTGCGCGGCAAGCGGATTCTTTATTGCGCAACACCCGCGGGACGCCCGATCTCCGCCGACGTCGCCGCCGCCTTCGAAGCTGCGCTGGCCACCTTGCGTTCGATGGGCGCGCAGCTCGAAGAGACGCCCGGCGACGGCTATGACGTCGAGCCGGTGTGGCGGGTGATCAACCACACCAGCTGGCGCGGCCGCTTCGCGCCGCTGGCCGCGGCGCATGCCGACCAGCTGAGCCCGTCCCTGCTGCAGCAGCTCGCGCTCGCAGAGCACGTCGACGGGGTCGCCTTCCAGCAGGCCATGTTCGCCAGGACCGCGCTCTTTCGCAAGGTCCAGGCCCAGCTGGAGAGCCACGACTTCCTCTTCACGCCGACGCTCTCGCGCACGGCATTGCCGATCGACCAGGACCTGTTCGGCAGCATCGAGATCGATGGCGAGGCGTATGCCGAAGTGCGGGCGAACTGGTTTCCGTGGACGATGCCCTTCAACCTCACGGGCCACCCCGCCATCAGCC
>NZ_JBFTPJ010001232.1:0-1346 GCF_056398445.1 Variovorax sp. 01T439_2 | reverse complement strand
GCCTGAGCCTGGGCCACATCGGGCGCATCGAGGACACGGCCGGGCGCAAGGACGACCGCGGCCAGGGCTTCGAGCTGCGCACCGACGGGCATGGCGCCGTGCGCGCCGCCCGCGGCCTGCTGCTGAGCACCGAGGCGCGGCCCAATGCGCAGGGCCACATCACCGACATGCGCGAGACCATCGCCAGGCTCACCGAGGGACGCGACCTGCACGAGAGCCTGGCGCAGGTGGCGCAGCAGGCCAAGGCTCACGAGGCCGGCGACCAGGACGAGGTGGCCCGCGCGCTGAAGGCGCAGAACGACGCGATCAGGGGACAAGGCGGCCCCTCGGGCCCGGGCGAGTTCCCGGAGTTCCAGGAGCCGCACCTGACCCTGGCGAGCCCGGCCGGCATCCAGGCCACCACGGCCGCCAGCACCCACCTCGTGAGCGTGGAGCACACGGCCATCAGCAGCGGTGCGCACACCAGCGTGGCCACGGGCAACAGCTTCCTGGTGAGCGCCAAGGACGCGGTGCGCATGGTGGCCTTCAACCACGGCATCCGCATGGCGGCGGCCGCGGCCGACATCGACCTCACGGCGCTCAAGGACAGCATCAACGCGCTGGCCAAGCTGGACATCAAGATGGAGGCCAACCGGATCACCATCACCGCCAAGGAAGAGGTGCTGATCAACGGCGGCTCCAGCTACACGCGCTGGACGGCGGGCGGCATCGAGAGCGGCACCAACGGGACGTGGCGCGCGCATGCGGCTTCGCATTCGATGGTGGGGCCCAAGAGCGACGGACAGCCCCGGCTGCCGCAGCCGCCCCAGCTTCCGAGAGGCCAGCTCGACCTGTACCACCAGTACGTCAAGGCCGACGGCGCCACGCGCCAAGGCGTGAAGCAAGGCGACTTCACGGTGGTGGACTCCGACGGGGGCACGCACACGGGCAAGCTGGACGCGAACGGCTTCGCCTCCGTGGCGGGGCTTCCGCTCGGGCAGGCCAAGGTCACGTTCGGCGGCGATCCGAGCGACCCCTGGGATACCGGCAGCTACTTCGGCCAGCCGAACCGCTGGCCCACCCGGCCTGCGAGCGACAAGGCCGTCGACGCGGGAGGYGGTGGAGCGGGCTTCCTCGGCGGAACGGGCGGACTCGGCAGCGCAGCGGCGGGCCTGCTGGGCCAGGCGGGCGGCCTCGTGAGCCAGGCCAGCGAGGCAGCGAGCACCGCGCAGCAGGCCGTCGGCGCCGTGCAGGCCATCCAGCAAGGCGGCGCCAAGGCATTGCTGGGCCAGGTCGGCCAGGCGGCCAGCGGCATGGCCGCGCAGACCGTGGGCGCCATGGTGCCCAAGCTGCCCGCGTCGCTGCCG
>NZ_JBFTPJ010001231.1:0-1349 GCF_056398445.1 Variovorax sp. 01T439_2 | reverse complement strand
GTGCAGGCGCGCGCCGCGGTGCAGATGGGGCAATGGTTCTCGATGAAGAGGAAGCCGTCGCCCTCGGGCCGCAGCTCGGCCATGTAGCCCTCGCGGCTGCGGATTTCTGCCAGCCGCTCGAGCTTGTTCTTCAGGCTGCGCGCGCCGCGCATGGCCTCGCGGTAGTTGGTGCGCATGGCCTCCTCGCGCGCGCCGATGAGCCGGTCCATGCCCTTCTCGCCGAACACGCTGATGACGGCGCTGATCATCTGCACCGTCATCTCGGCATGCGTGTCTGGAAAGCGGGCGTGGCCGGCGCCGGTGAGGCGCCATATCTGCGTGGGCCTGCCGCGGCCCGCCGGGCGGCTCTCGGCATCGACCAGGCCCTCGGCCTGCAGCTTGGCCATCTGCTGGCGCACGGCCTCCACCGTGACGTCGAGCACCTTGGCGATGTCGGGAATGCCGAGCGCGCCGCGGGTCTTGAGCGTGGACAGGATGCGGTCCGCCGGCTGGTGCGGCATCCAGCCGGGCTTGGCGTCGAGGGGGCGCGTGGTCATCCTTTTTTATTCAAAGAGCTTGCTTTGATTATCAAATGACAGCCGAGGTGTTGTCGAGCCCTTTGAAGAGGAGGGGACGCCTTTACGGTTTCTTTATGYGCCCCGGCCGACTCTGTTCCCCGTTTTTACGGGCGCCTGCCGAGACTCGAGTCCTTGTTTTCGCTTGAGGAGTGATGAATGGACTTCGTCTGGATGGGCGCCTTGCTGGCGCTGTGGGCCGTGGTGGCGGCCATGGCCTTGGGGCTGGACCGGCTCGGCGCGCCGAAGAACGCGGCGGCATCGGCAGAAGGGGACGCATCGTGATCGGCCTCGAAGCGCTCTATGGCTTCGGCGCCCTGATTGCCGTGGTCCTGTTCGCGTACCTCGTGTTCGCGCTGATCTGTGCCGAGGAGTTCTGAGATGACTTCCTCCGCATGGGGCCTGTTGGCTCTTTTCCTGGCCGCACTGCTGGTGCTGGCCTGGCCTGTCGGCAAATTCCTTGCCGCGCTGTGCAACGAGCGCGTGCCGCGCTGGATGCAGCGCATCGAGGCGCCGCTCTACAAGATCGCCGGCACCAAGCCGGAGCAGTCGATGCACTGGCTGCGCTATGCCATCGCGCTGCTGGCCTTCAACGCCGTGGGCGCGGTCTTCGTCTATGCGCTGCAGCGCCTGCAGGGCTGGCTGCCGCTCAATCCCGCGGGCATGGGCGCCGTATCGCCCGACTCGGCCTTCAACACCGCGGTGAGCTTCGTCTCCAACACCAACTGGCAGGGCTATGCCGGCGAGTCGGCCATGAGCTATCTCACGCAGATGCTCGGGCTCGCGGTGCAGAAC
>NZ_JBFTPJ010001230.1:0-1349 GCF_056398445.1 Variovorax sp. 01T439_2 | reverse complement strand
TTCCGGAGGCAGGAGGCTTCGAGGGGGCGTCTATGCAGGCCGGCTCAGGAATTCGAAGCGCTCGTGCGGCGCCACGGTTTCGGGCAGCACGTACACCACGCCGCGGCGGCTGCCGAGCGCGGGCTTGATGTAGGCRTCGTAGAACGCGGCCGGCACATTGATGCAGCCGTACGAAATGCGGTTGTCTGCCACGCTCGGCGATGCCAGCCGCTCCAGGCGGCGCTCCGACTTGACGGTGGCGCGCACCCGGTGCATCGAGACGGCGGCGTCGTAGTCGATCCAGACGATGTCTTCGCCTTGGGCGTTGCGGCCCGGCTCCGTCCTGAAGCGCCCCGCCGGCGTCGTGCGCTCCTCAGGCCGAATCCTGGACATCTCGCGCTCGCCGATGCCCGGCACGGAGTCGTCCCCGTGCGCCAGGCCCAGCAGCACGGGCGACGAACCCTGGAGCCGGCCTGCCGTGTCGAAGACGAAGACGCGGGCGTTCTTCTTGTCGACCACCGCGAACGGGGCCGCCCGATTGTCCGCCGTGGCCACGACGGCCCGCGCGAGCCACTGCGCATCTTCCACCGCGGGCGGCGGCGGGGCCGACGCCGACAGCGATAGAAGCGAAAGCGAAACGAGCACGGCAAGCGCGCGGCTCGCCGCGCCCGGTGCAGCTGTCACGGCATTCATGGATCGACCGTGCCGCGTGGGACCGGAACGGACCGCGCTCAGTTGCGGTCGGCGCGTGCACGCCGCATGGCAGGCGTGTCGCCCGACGCGGCCATGGTGCTGCTGGAACTGCTGCTGGTGTCAGGCGAGCTTTGGGCCGTGGGCGCGGAGGAGCTTCCCGAGGTGCTGCCGCCCTGCGTGTTCTGCGGCGTCACGCCCGTGCTGCCCATGGGACCGCCCGACGGATTCTGCTGGCCTGCCGCGGTGGCCGGATTGGGGGGTGCCGTGGTGGGCGGATTGCCTTGTGCAAAGGCTGCGCCTGCGGCACCCAGGGCAAGTGCGGCAATGAGTCTGGAAGTGCTGTTCATGGTCATTTCTCCTGAAAAAGAGCCGGCTGTCCCGGCAGATAAGGGCCGTGCCGGACCGGATGCCCGACCTTGAAAAAGCTAGGTTCTTGCCGGCTGCGCCGGGTCGGCTCGCAGCGCGGCACGCTGTAGGAGGGCTACCTCTTGGCGTCTGCGTCGCGGCCCTGCTGCTCCGCCTTGTCCTTGTCCTGCGGCGCCTTGGGCAGCTTGACCTTGGTCACCGTGACCGACACCGGGTCGCTCGCGGGAAAGGATTCCTCGACCCCGCTGTCCAGGGCTTCCTCGCTCGGCGCCTGTTCGGTCGGCTTGGCGGGCTCGACCGGCGGCTTGCCG
>NZ_JBFTPJ010001229.1:0-1352 GCF_056398445.1 Variovorax sp. 01T439_2 | reverse complement strand
TCCCAACGTCGAGCGCCCGGGCGATGGCATGGACCGCCCCGACCGGCGGCCGGTCCCGGCCTGCCCGGGTGCGATGGACGTCGATCTGTCAGAACGCCTGAAGCTGCTGGGAACGGACTACGGCGACCAGTGGCGCGAGACGCTTTACCCCGGCTTTGCGCGCGACATGGACTGGCAGTTCTTCAATGCCGCGGCTGCGGAACAGCGCTGGAACGACGAACTGTCCATTCCCGCAGCCGCGCCCTACGAGATCTGGAACATGCACCCAGAGCATGCCGTGCTGCGCGGACGGCTTCCGAATCTGCGCGCACGCGGCTTCGTGGCGAGAAAGTCTGCGCGGCCCCTTGCGCTGGAAGAGGTGCCGCTGCGGCTGACCACCGCCTGGTTCTTCCCGCACATGGCGCAGGTCATGCTGATCTTTCACGGCGAGACGCTCATCGTAGAGGACGATGCCGCGGATATCACGCATGTCATGCCGGCGATGGAGGCGGCAGACAGCCCGCTGCGCCCCCTCTCCCACTACGAGAAGGTCTTCGAGAATCGCTGCAACCTGGAGAAAGGCGCGATCCATGCGCTGCTCGACGAGGAACTGCTGCCGGCCTCGGCCGTCGGCCCCTGGCTGGACCAGCTCGACGCGCGCGAATCGATCCTGGCAAGGAACATCAAGGACAAGGGCGAGCGCCTGCGCGCCGAACTGACGGCGCGCGGCCTGGAGGCCGGCCACAAGGCGCGCCATTTCCGGGAACGGCCCCTGCCGAAGCCTTTCGACAAGATGCCCACGCTGGCCGAACTGCCCGAGTTCATCGACAAGACACGCGCCTACCAGCGCGAACAGGAACGCAAGCTGGAGGAAGCCAGGCAGGAGGTCGCGAAGGCGGCCCGGGACAACGCATCCGAATCGCGCAAGGCGGGCTTCGATAGCAGCCGGATCACCGAGGAAAGCCAGAACGCGCAGCTCAAGGGCCCGCCGAAATTCGAGGCCGAGACGATCGTCAAGGGCCTGGCCGGCATCGCCGCGGCCACGGGCACCCCGGCCATGAGCGCCGCCGAGCACGCCGAGCTGCAGGCCCTCGGGCAGCGGGGCCGGCAGGACATGCTGGCGCTGTACCGCATGGCGGCCCACCACCAGGCCGCTGCCGATCCGATGGCTGCCGAACAGAATGCGCAGACGCGCGAACGCGTGCTCGCCGCCATGGCCGCGGACCGCGATCTGTCCGCCATGGACCTGACGGGCTGCGACCTGTCGGGCCTCGATCTGCGGGGCGCCCGCATGCACCAGACCTTGCTCGAAGGCGCCCGCCTCCAGGGCGCCCGCCTGGATGGCGCCGACCTGAGCCAATCGGTGCTGGTGC
>NZ_JBFTPJ010001228.1:0-1358 GCF_056398445.1 Variovorax sp. 01T439_2 | reverse complement strand
TCGCGAAGTCGTCGATGGTGATGGCGGGCGCGATGGCTTCGCCGCCCGGCAGCGATTCTTCTGCCGCGGCGGCGGCCGGTGCGGGCTCTGGCGCGTCGAACAGCTTGTCGACCATCTTGGCGTCGGCACGCTGCATCAGGTGCTTGTATTCGCCGATGGCGTGGCCGGCCGGCAGGCTCTGCGCGGCATCGGCCCAGGCGAGCGGCYCGATCCGGAGGAAGGCCTCGACATTGGCGGYGAGCGCCGGCAGCACCGGCTTCAGGTACAGCGTGAGCAGGCGGAAGGCCTCGATGCACACGGTGCACACGTCGTGCAGCCGCGCTTCCTGGCCTTCCTTCTTGGCCAGTTCCCAGGGCTTGTTCTGGTCGACGTACTCGTTCACCTTGTCGGCCAGCGCCATCACCTCGCGCAGCGCGCGGGCGTAGTCGCGGCCGTCGTAGAGCGAATGCAGCTGCGGCGCTGCATCGCGCAGCGCGAACAGCAGTGCGTCGCCGTCGGCCGACACCTCGCCCAGCTTGCCGCCGAAGCGCTTGCCGATGAAGCCCGCCGCGCGGCTCGCGATGTTGATGTACTTGCCCACGAGGTCGCTGTTGACGCGCGCGACAAAGTCTTCGGGGTTGAAGTCGATGTCCTCGTTGCGGCCGTTGAGCTTGGCCGCGATGTAGTAGCGCAGCCATTCGGGGTCCAGGCCGATCGACAGGTACCGCAGCGGGTCGATGCCGGTGCCGCGKCTCTTGCTCATCTTCTCGCCGCTGACCGTCAGGTGGCCGTGCACGTACACCGCGTCGGGCGCCTTGCGGCCGCTGAAGTGCAGCATCGCGGGCCAGAACAGGGTGTGGAAGGTGATGATGTCCTTGCCGATGAAGTGCACCTGCTCCAGGTCGGGGTCGGCCATGTACTCGGTGTACGAGATGCCGTCGCCGCCAAGCTCGATGCAGCGCTTGTCGAGCAGGTTCTTGAGCGAGGCCAGGTAGCCCACGGGCGCGTCGAGCCACACGTAGAAGTACTTGCCCGGCGCATCGGGAATCTCGATGCCGAAGTAGGGCGCGTCGCGGCTGATGTCCCAGTCGCCGAGGCCGCCCTTGCCTTCGTCGTCCTTGTAGAGCCATTCGCGGATCTTGTTCTGCACTTCGGACTGCACGTGGCCGGGCGCGGCGGTCCATTCCTTCAGGTAGGCCTCGCAGCGCGGGTCCGAGAGCTTGAAGAAGAAGTGGTCGGAGCTGCGCAGCTCGGGCTTGGCGCCCGACAGCGCCGAGTAGGGATTGATCAGCTCGGTGGGCGCGTAGACGGCGCCGCASACCTCGCAGTTGTCGCCGTACTGGTCCTTGGCGTGGCAGTTGGGGCACTCGCCCTTGATG
>NZ_JBFTPJ010001227.1:0-1359 GCF_056398445.1 Variovorax sp. 01T439_2 | reverse complement strand
CTCTGCGCATAGTCGGCCATGTGCTCCAGCATCAGCAGCTTGCCGCCGCGCGCGTGGAAAGCGCCCAAATCGGGGTTCGTCGAATCCATCAGCTGCGAGACGGCGGCGATGCGCGCGGCAAAGTCTTCCGCGCGGTAGTTGCGCACGTCGAGCGACGGGTTGCGCGCATAGAAATACTGCAGCGCGCCGCTGCCGTAGAACCACGCGATGCCGTTGCTCGGCTGCGGCGGCACGGTGGGCGCGCTGGTGCCCGTCCACCACGCGTTCCATCCGCCCATCGATGCGAAAGCCGGCGTCGCCTCGCCACCGATGCCCCAGCCGGGGTATTCGGTGACGCCATGGGCCAGCGGCACGGGCGAGCGCCACGGCGAACGCAGCGTGCGCACCGCCTGCACCTGCGCATCGTTCAGGCAGTTGTCGCCGCTCGTGCCCGCCGCGCAGCGCAGGCTCGCCGGATCGAAGCGCTGCAGGCAGGCCACCGGGTTCGACACGATGCGGTCCGCCGCGCCATCCGCGGCATCGCACGATGCGAGCACGGCGTTGTGCACCAGCTGCACCTGCGCGGGCCGTAGCCATCCTTCGCCGAAGGTGGCGATGCCGTTGCGCGTGCCGGCGTGCTGGAGCCCGGTCCAGTTGATGACCGGTACGCGGCTGAAGATGCCGTCGAAGTCCTGCGGATAGCGCTGCGCCATCGTGAGCGCCTCGCGCCCGCCTTCGGAGCTGCCCATGAAGTACARCTTCTGCGGCGCCTGCCCGTAGGCGCGCTGCATCAGCGCCACCGCCACGTCGCGCACCTTCTTGTACGAGGCGTGGGCGAAGTTCGCCAGCGCCTCGTCGTTGAGCGCAAAGGCCTGCGGCGGCTGACCGGCCACGTTCTGGTGGCCGGAGTCGGTGCCGTAGGTCACGTAGCCCTGCGCGAGCGGTGTCGGCTGGTCGAAGCGCGCAGCCGGCACCAGCGCAAGGCCAGTGATCAGCGTGCCGTTGAAACCGCCGCCGCCGTACTGCACGCTGCGCCCGTTCCATGCGAGCGGCAGGTTGACCCGGAACAGGATCGGGGGTGCCGCGGCATCGAGCGGCGCAATGCGGCCGAGCACCGCACAGTGCGCAGGCGTTGCCGGCGTGATGCGCGCGGCCGGGCTGGGGCCGCGCTCGGCGACGGCAAGCGCCGTGGCGGGAACGAGCGTGGCCGAATCGATCGTGGCCGCGCCGCTCGGCAGGCCGATGGCCGCGGGCGCGACCGGCGCGGCGGCAAGGGCCGCACAGGCCGCCGCCGGATCTGCGCCGAGGCCGAGGCTCTTCGGGCCGGTGGTGCCGCAAGCGGCGAGCAATGCGGCGGCCGCCAGCATGGCGCCCCCGCTG
>NZ_JBFTPJ010001226.1:0-1360 GCF_056398445.1 Variovorax sp. 01T439_2 | reverse complement strand
GAGGAGGCCCTCGCGCGGGGGGCGCTTAGATCTTGCCGACGAGGTCGAACGACGGCGCGATGGTCTTGTCGCCTTCGTTCCACTTGGCCGGGCAGACTTCGTTCGGATGGGCGGCGGTGTAGACCGCTGCCTTCAGCTTGCGCAGGGTTTCCTTGACGTCGCGGGCGATTTCGTTGGAGTGCACTTCGGCGGTCTTGATGATGCCTTCCGGATTGATCACGAAGGTGCCGCGCAGTGCCAGGCCTTCTTCGGGGATGTGCACGCCGAAAGCGTTGGTCAGCGTGTGGGTGGGGTCGCCCACCAGGGGGAACTTGGCCTTGCCGACGGCCGGCGACGTGTCGTGCCAGACCTTGTGCGAGAAGTGCGTGTCGGTGGTCACGATGTAGACCTCGGCACCCAGCTTCTGGAACTCGGGGTAGTTGTCGGCCGCGTCTTCGACTTCGGTCGGGCAGTTGAAGGTGAAGGCTGCGGGCATGAAGATCAGCACGGACCATTTGCCCTTGAGCGTCTCGTCGGACACATCGATGAACTTGCCGTTGAGGTAGGCCTGGGTCTTGAAGGGTTGGACTTGGGTGTTGATCAGGGACATGGTGATTCCTTGGATGCTGCGGGTGGACAAAAATAAGTGCGAGCCATGAGTATAACTACCAATCTCATATTTTCAATAGTTATGGGCTATTGAAAGTATTGGAGCTTGCTATGTTTGCGATCGGCTCCGCGCTGTTGTTCGGCAGGCCGCAATACGAACGTGTATCACCATCACACGCATGCAGACCGGTGCAGCATGGGATTGCTTGCAAGGGCTCGCCAGCCCCTCTCACAATCGGTGCTTTCAGAACAAGGAAAAGAACATGAAGGGCGACCCCAAGGTCATCGAACATCTGCAGGCGCAGCTCAAGAACGAGCTCACTGCCATCAACCAGTACTTCCTGCACTACCGCATGCTCAAGCACTGGGGCCTGGACAAGCTGGCCAAGAAGGAATACGAGGAATCGATCGGCGAAATGAAGCACGCCGACAAGCTGATGGACCGCATCTTCATGCTCGACGGCCTGCCGAACCTGCAGGACCTGGGCAAGCTGAACATCGGCGAGGACGTGCCCGAACTGCTGAGCTGCGACCTGGGCGCCGAAACCGGTGCGCAAGCCACCATCAAGGACGGCATCGCCTACTGCGAGACGGTGCGCGACTACGTTTCGCGCGACCTGCTGCAGGAGATCCTGGACGACACGGAAGAACACATCGACTTCCTCGAAACCCAGATCGACCTGATCGACAAGGTCGGCGTGCAGAACTATCTGCAATCGCAGATGGGCGAGATCAGCTGATCCGGCAAGGCCGCAGCGACGTAGTTCTCAAT
>NZ_JBFTPJ010001225.1:0-1362 GCF_056398445.1 Variovorax sp. 01T439_2 | reverse complement strand
ATGCAGATGACGGCTTATGTGTTTGCCTTCGTGGCCGTCATGTCCGTTTTCCTCTGGCTCACCGACAAGACGCTCGAATGGGTGTTTTTCGACCTCATTCTGGGCTGGAGAAAATAAATGACCGACGACGTAGTTGAAACCACGCCGAGCAGCCCCGAGGAAGAAAACACCTCCGTGCTGGCTCCCGCCGCCAACCCCGATCTGCGTTGGTACGTGGTGCATGCCTATTCGGGCATGGAAAAGGCCGTCGAGCGCAACATCATCGAGCGCATCAACCGTGCCGGCATGCAGGACAAGTTCGGCCGCATCCTGGTGCCGACCGAAGAGGTGGTCGAAATCAAGAACGGCCAGAAGCGCACCACCGAGCGCCGCTTCTTCCCGGGCTACGTGCTGGTCGAAATGATCATGGACGACGAGAGCTGGCACCTGGTGAAGCACACCAACAAGGTGACGGGCTTCGTTGGCGGCGCCAAGAACCGTCCGGCCCCGATCTCGCAGAAAGAGGTCGAAGGCATCGTCAGCCAGATGCAGCAGGGCACCGAGAAGCCGCGCCACAAGGTCGAGTTCACCGTCGGCGAATTCGTGCGCGTCAAGGAAGGCCCGTTCACCGACTTCAACGGCACCGTCGAGGAAGTCAACTACGAGAAGAGCAAGGTCAGCGTGTCGGTCATGATCTTCGGCCGCGCGACGCCCGTGGAGCTCGAGTTCAGCCAGGTCGAGAAGACCTGAGCCCCGCCGGTCCCCGGACCGGAACCATTCCCGGCTGCGCGTTGTCCGACTCGGCGCGCGGCCTTGATCGAAGAGTCGTTCAACCCCGGGGAGCCGCGGCGAAAGCCAAGGCGATATCACCCGCAAGGAGCAAAGCATGGCGAAAAAAATCGTCGGCTTCATCAAGCTGCAAGTGCCAGCTGGTAAGGCCAACCCGTCACCACCCATCGGTCCCGCACTGGGCCAGCGTGGTTTGAACATCATGGAGTTCTGCAAGGCGTTCAACGCGCAGACCCAGAGCGTCGAGCCTGGTCTGCCGCTGCCGGTGGTTATCACCGCGTTCGCTGACAAGAGCTTCACCTTCATCATCAAGACGCCGCCGGCGATCACCTTGATCAAGAAGGCCATCAAGCTGGACAAGGGCTCGGCCCGTCCGCACACCGACAAGGTCGGCAAGATCACGCGCGCACAGCTCGAAGAGATCGCCAAGACCAAGATGAAGGACCTGACTGCCGCCGACCTGGACGCAGCAGTTCGCACCATCGCCGGCTCTGCCCGTTCGATGGGCGTGAATGTGGAGGGCGTGTAAATGGCCAAGATCACCAAGAAGCAAAAAGCGCTCGCAGGCAAGGTCGACAGCAACAAGCTGTACCC
>NZ_JBFTPJ010001224.1:0-1363 GCF_056398445.1 Variovorax sp. 01T439_2 | reverse complement strand
GGTTCATGGAGGGGGCCCGGAGGGCCCTTAAAATCGTGAGGAATTCTATCGGCCCGGCCGCTTCGGTCGCCGGCGCCTCCACCTTCCCGCCCTTCTCGACACCGTCCGACCATGACTTCCCCCACGCCCACCCCGCTCAGCTACAAGGATGCAGGTGTCGATATCGATGCCGGCGACGCACTGGTCGACCGCATCAAGCCGCTCGCCAAGAAGACCCTGCGCGAAGGCGTGCTGGCCGGCATCGGCGGCTTCGGCGCGCTGTTCGAGGTGCCCAAGCGCTACAAGGAGCCGGTGCTGGTGAGCGGCACCGACGGCGTGGGCACCAAGCTCAAGCTGGCCTTCGAATGGAACATGCACGACACGGTCGGCATCGACCTGGTGGCCATGAGCGTCAACGACGTGCTGGTGCAGGGCGCCGAGCCGCTCTTCTTCCTCGACTATTTCGCCTGCGGCAAGCTCGAGGTGGACACGGCCGCGGCCGTGATCGGCGGCATCGCCCGCGGCTGCGAGATTTCCGGCTGCGCGCTGATCGGGGGCGAAACCGCCGAAATGCCCGGCATGTACCCGGCCGGCGAGTACGACCTGGCGGGCTTCGCGGTCGGCGCGGTCGAAAAGGCCAAGATCCTCACGGGCCAGAACGTGAAGCCCGGCGACGTGGTGCTGGGCCTGGCCTCGGCCGGCGTGCACTCCAACGGCTTCAGCCTGGTGCGCAAGGTGATCGAACGCGCCGGGGCCGACCTGCCCGCCACGCTCGACGGAAAGCCCTTCCGCGAAGCCGTGATGGAACCCACCCACCTCTACGTGAAGCCGGTGCTCGAGGCGCTGGCCAAGCACCCGATCAAGGCGCTGGCCCACATCACGGGCGGCGGCCTGCTCGAGAACATTCCGCGCGTGCTGCCCGAAGGCACGGCCGCCCACCTCAGGAAGGGCAGCTGGCCGCAGACCGAACTCTTCGCCTGGCTGCAGAAGGTGGCCGGCATCGACGACATCGAGATGAACCGCACCTTCAACAACGGCATCGGCATGGTGGTGGTGATCGACGCGGCCGAAGCCGCCGCCTGCGCCGCCACGCTGCGCACGGCCGGCGAGTCGGTGTTCGAGATCGGCACCATCGCCGAGCGCGGCGCGGGCGCCGCCGTCGTGGTTGGCTGATTTCCTCGCTCCGAGGCTCGCCAGCGCAGCACCCGGACCCTGATGGCCAAGCCCTCCCTCGCCACTTTCGAAACCAAGCCCCAGCCCGCCTCGCGCAACGTGGTGCTGGCCAGCTACCTGCTGATGCCGGCCGCGCTGCTGCTGGTGATGTGGCAGCACCTGCTGCCCGGCCTGCTGTGCGTGTGCATCGGCTTCCTGGCCACCCGCTGGT
>NZ_JBFTPJ010001223.1:0-1373 GCF_056398445.1 Variovorax sp. 01T439_2 | reverse complement strand
GGGTTCAAGCCCGCGCCGGGGCCCGGCTTCCATCCGCAACCCGGACCGGGCTACCGCCCGCCACGGCCGGGGCCGGGCTATCGCCCGCCGGCCGACCCGGGCATCAAGCCGCCGCGGCCCCAGCCGGCCTTCCGGCCCGGACCGCCGCCCGGCCAGCCGCAGATGCATCCGGGCGGTGGCCGGCCCGGCGCCGGTGGCGGCGGCGGCGGGCGCCCGCATGGCGGCGGTGAAGGCGGCGGCAGGGGTGGCGGCCACGGCCATGGTGGCGGTGGTGGTGGAAAGGGCGGTGGTCACGGCCACCGCGACTGATCAGCCCCGCGGATCGTCGGCGGCGGAAATGCCCGCCGCGGCCTGCCGGTCGCGCGCGATCAGCGCCACGAAGCGCTGCGCGCCGAGGCCCAGCGGCCGCTCGCGCGACCACACCACGTCGACCCACAGGTCGAGCCCGTTGCTGAGGTTCTCGAACGGAATCTCGACCAGCGCGCCGGCGGCCACGTGCGGCCTGGCGAAATTGCGCGGCAGCCAGCCCCAGCCGAGGCCGGCCGTGATCAGGCTCAGCGCGGCCAGCGCGTTGTCGGTGCGCCAGACGTGGCGCGCGAACACGAAGCGCGGGTCGCTGGTGGCGAGATCGCGCCCCGCCACCACGATCTGCCGGGTGTTCGTCAGGTGCTCCTCGCGCAGCCGCTCGCCGGCGGCCGCCAGCAGCACGGGATGGCCGGGCGCCATCACGGCCACCATGGTGTCGCTGCCGACTTCCTGGAACCCCTCGCGCCCGTCGAGGCTCGGGCGCTCGAACACCAGCGCCAGCTGTGCGCGGCCGCTGTGCAGCAGCGCCAGCGCATCAGCCTGCGGCGCGGCCAGCACCTCGACCTGCAGCAGCGGATATTCCTCGGCCAGCGCGGCCAGCGGCCCGCTCCAGGGCGCCGCCAGCAGCTCGGGCGCAATGGCCAGCGTGAGGCGGTTTTCCAGGCCCTGCGTGAGCGCCAGGGCCTGCACCTGAAGCTGCTTGAGCTGCGCCGCCAGGAGGCGCGCCTGCGGCTCCAGCGAGCGGGCGGCGGCGGTCGGCTGCGGCTCGCGGCCGCTGCGGTCGAACAGCGGCAGGGCCAGTTCGGCCTCGAGGTTGGCAATCGCCATGCTGACGGCCGAGGGCACCTTGCGCAGTGCGCGCGCCGCGGCCGAGAAGGAGCCGTGGTCGATCACGGCCAGGAAGACCTCGACGTTGTCGCTGGAGAAAGCCATCGGCTGATCTATCAATAAAACTGAAACAAGTTGACTTTTTATATCAGCAAACAGCAAATAAAGTCCAGCCATCGTTTTCATTTGCCAGGGGAAAAGCCATGCAGGGGTTTCAGCGCCGCGTCGTCTACATCAGC
>NZ_JBFTPJ010001222.1:0-1376 GCF_056398445.1 Variovorax sp. 01T439_2 | reverse complement strand
CCCCCAGCTGTCGGGCAGGGCGTCGCGCAGCGTGAGCGGCATGGCGCCACCCTCGCGGATGCGCCGCTCCGGCAATGTGAAAGCGGCATCGCGCAGCGGCAGTTGCTCGGGGTTGAGCGGCAGGGCCGCGGGGTCCTGGAGGTAGCGCCGGCCATAGGCGAATTCGCCCGATTCCACGACGCCGCGCCGCACGAGCTTCATCAGGCCGGCCGGCTGCACCTCGTCGCCCGTGTGGCGCGCGAGCCCGACGTAGATGCGCCGTTCGTCCCCGGCCTCGTCAGAAATCACGCTCGTCCTCCGCGATCACGCCGGCGGGCCCGCGTGCAGCCGACCTGCGGACGCGGCGCCTGGCGGCCAGGCCCGCGGGTGCGGGAGCCAACACGTCGAGCGAATCGATCTCGCCGAACAGCCACAGCGCGTGGGCCAGCAAGCCGATGCTGGTGGCGGGCTTGCCCGATTCGAGCGAGCGCAGGGTGGTGGGCGAGCACAGCAGGCGCTCGGCCATTTCCGCGATCGTCCAGCCGCGATGCACCCGGTGCGCACGAAGGCGCAGGCCGAGATTCCTCAGGGGCTCAGCGGTCTGCTGGGGCAGGGCGGAAAGGCTGTTGCTGCTTCTTGGCATCAATAAAATGGCTATTAAGCGAGTTAATAACCATTGTATTGACTATTTTGGTCACCGC
Source organism: Variovorax sp. 01T439_2 (assembly GCF_056398445.1). Taxonomy (NCBI): domain Bacteria; kingdom Pseudomonadati; phylum Pseudomonadota; class Betaproteobacteria; order Burkholderiales; family Comamonadaceae; genus Variovorax; species Variovorax sp. 01T439_2. Next base: position 696 of record NZ_JBFTPJ010001222.1, on the reverse strand, counting down.
AAAGCTGCGGTCAGCCAGGCAGGGTCGTTGCCGGACGGCCCGGCTCGAGCACCGCAAGATCGCTCTCGTCCTTGAGCCCGACGCCGGTCAGCCCCCGGCGAAGGGATTCGCGCATCAGCCATGCGAGCTTGAACGCCGCGGCTTCGCAGAGCAGGCCTTCGGGGCGCACGTTCGAGATGCAGTTGCGCTCGGCGTCGTGGCGGCCGCGCTTCGGCGAATGGGTCAGGTAGATGCCGAGGCTGTCCGGCGAGCTGAGCCCCGGGCGCTCGCCGATCAGCATCACCGAGAGCGCCGCGCCGAACAGCTCGCCGACCTCGTCGGCCAGCGCCACGCGCGCCTGGGTGGCGATGACCACCGGAGAGAAGCGCGTCTCGGGCGGCAGCTGCGCGCGCAGCGCGGCCAGCAGCGGGGCGGCATGGCGCGCCACCGCGAGCGAGGAGAGGCCGTCGCCGATGACAGGGCAGACATCGCAATCGCCTTTTGCGGCGGCCCGCAGGTGCTGCGCATCCGCGGGGTCGAGCTGCCGCCCCAGGTCGGGGCGGCGCAGGTAGGTGGTGCGGTCTTCGGCGCGGCTGCGCGCCCGCATCACTTGCCAATGCTGTTGTTGCAGCGTGGCTTCGAGTGCATCGACGTCGAGCGCCGCATGAATGGCATCGCGCGCCATCGCATGGGCCCAGCCGAAGCGCAGTGTCTCGT
>NZ_JBFTPJ010001221.1:0-1377 GCF_056398445.1 Variovorax sp. 01T439_2 | reverse complement strand
GTCGATCAGGCGGCTGGTCAGGGTTTCGTGTTCGCTGGGCTTGGCTTCGCGCTTGAAGAAGCTGCCGGGGATCTTGCCCGCGGCGTAGGTCTTCTCGATGTAGTCGACGGTCAGCGGGAAGAAGTCCTGGCCCGGCTTGGCGGTCTTGGAGGCGACCACGGTCGCGAGGATCACGGTGCCGTCGATGTCGACCACCACGGCGCCGCTGGCCTGGCGGGCGATTTCACCGGTTTCCATGACGACGGTCTTGTCGCCCCATTGGAAGGACTTGGTGACTTTGTTGAAGAGGCTCATGTTTTGCTCCTGTTTTGAGAGCGGATGACCTGCATTGGGCGCAGGTTCCGCAGGGACGGAGGCTTCTCAGAACACGATGCCATTCCAGCGAAGCTCGGCGGGAACTTCATTGGAATGACRCAGCTTCGCTCTGTTTTGGCACTCCGAAAGTGGATCGCGAAGTAAAAAACGCCTGAGCTAGCGGACTAACCCAGGCGTTTTTTCATGCGATTCGATTTACTTGCGCAGACCCAGCTTGGCGATCAGCGCGGTGTAGCGGTCGGCATCCTTGGACTYGAGGTAGTCCAGGAGCTTGCGGCGGCGGCTCACCATGCGCAGCAGGCCGCGACGGCCATGGTGGTCCTTGGCGTGCGTCTTGAAGTGGGGGGTGAGCTCGTTGATACGGGCGGTCAGCAGTGCGACTTGCACTTCGGGGCTGCCGGTGTCGTTGGCGGCGCGGGCGTTGTCCTTGACGACTTCGGCCTTGATGGAGGCTGCGATCATTGAATTTCCTTTGTTCCGGGATGTTTGACTTGCGGTGAGCGCTGGAACTGCCCTCACCGTGCGCCTTGCGGCATGCAAAGCCATTCATTATAGCTCGCCCCCAGGCTCCGCGCACTTCGTGTCGCTCCTCCCTCCCCCTACCGGGGGCGATGCCTGCGGCCCGGCGGAGCCGGTTCCGCGGCATCTCTGGAACGGGCGGCTCGCCTGCGGCCTCGCCCCGCTGGTGCCCTTCTACTGTTTGGATAGCCAGATTTTGAGGCGCTCCACACCTTGGACCAGCCGCTGCGGGTCCTTGGAGGCGAAGCACCAGCGCAGCCAGCCCTGGGCTTCGGGGGCGAAGGCATTGCCGGGGGCCAGGCCGAGGCCGGCTTCGACGACCAGGCGCTTGGCGAGGTCGAGGGAGTCGCCGAAGCCTTCGAGGCGGAAGAAGGCGTACATGCCGCCCTTGGCGGGGGCCACCTGCACGCCGGGCAGCGCGGCCAGCAGGGGCACCAGGGTGTCGCGGCACTGCTTCAGGTGGGCCACCACGCGGGGTGTGATCTCCGCGGTGTGCTCGATGGCGGCGACGGCGGCGCGCTGGGTGAAGACGCTGGCGCAGGA
>NZ_JBFTPJ010001220.1:0-1380 GCF_056398445.1 Variovorax sp. 01T439_2 | reverse complement strand
AGGGGGGGGTCATCGTCATCGAGCCCCTTCGCAACATGCCGCGCATCAAGGACCTCGTGGTCGATATGCGCGAGTTCTTTCAAAAGTGGAAAAAGGCGGGCAGTACCTTTGTTGGCACGGCAACACGGAATGATCCGCCGGCACGGGTGTCTCCCCAGAGCAAGAAGCGCAGGCTGGCAGATGCCGCGATCGAATGCATCAATTGCGGCGTGTGCTATGCCGCCTGTGACGTCGTCACCTGGGACAAGGACTACCTGGGACCAGCCGCGCTCAATCGTGCCTGGACCCTCTACAACGACGAACGGCATGCGGATCCCAAGGACGTTTTGCACAAGGCCACGTCCGGTGGCGGCTGCAATTCGTGCCACACGCAAGGCAGTTGCATGAAGCATTGCCCGGTCAGCCTGAGCCCGACCGGCAGCATTGCGGGACTGAAGCGAAGTGCGCTCCTGAGTTTCCTCAAGCGAGACTGAAATGGAAGCTCGCCTCTTCGCTCTTCAGCGCCTCACGGCAATGGTCATGGCGCCATTTGTCTTCACGCATGTGGGACTCATCATCTACGCGGTCCGCGGCGGACTGACCGCTGGCGAAGTCCTCTCTCGCACGCAAGGCAACTGGGTGTGGATCGCGTTCTACGGCCTCTTTGTGATCAGCGTGGCCGTCCACGTTCCGATCGGCGTGCGCAACATTCTCATCGAATGGCTGCGCCTTGGACGAAGCGCTGCGTCCCTGGTGAGCCTGGTGTTCGGCGCCGCATTGCTGTACCTGGGCCTTCGCGCCGTCGCCGCGGTGGGGGGACTGATGCCATGAAGACCGCTCGCAGCCATCAAGCGTACTGGGCCTTCCTAGGACATCGCCTCTCGGGCCTGGCGCTTGCACTCTTCCTGCCCGTCCACTTCTATGTGCTCGGCATGGCCCTGGACGAAGCACGCCTCGACCGCTTCCTGAAGCTGTCGGAGATGCCTGCGATGAAGTTCGGCGAGTGGGGACTCGTCCTGTTGCTGACACTGCACATGTTCCTTGGATTGCGTCTGCTCGCACTCGAGCTGCTTCCCTGGAGCTCCACGCGCGACGCTCGCCTGGCCTGGATTGGCTGGGGTTTTGCGGCATCGATGGCATTTGGCTTTGCGTTCATCGCGGGAGTGATTTGAAATGAACTTCGAGACTTACAAGACCGATATCCTGGTGCTGGGAACCGGTGGTGCCGGCCTGTTTGCTGCCCTGCATGCCAAGAAGGCGAATCCTTCCCTGCGCGTCACGGTCACGGTCAAGGGTTTGCTTGGAAAGTGCGGATGCACACGCATGGTCCAGGGCGGCTACAACGTGGCACTGTCGGCTGGAGATTCGGTTGAGCGGCACTTCATGGACACCATTGAGGGC
>NZ_JBFTPJ010001219.1:0-1383 GCF_056398445.1 Variovorax sp. 01T439_2 | reverse complement strand
AGGTCGTAGATGCCGCCGGGCCAGTAGATCTTGAGGTCGCGGCCTTCGCGGTTGGCCGCGTCGATGCGGCCGTTGTACACGGTGGTCAGCACCACGTCGCCGGCCACCAGGAACTGCGGCGGCTGTGCGCCGGCTTCCCACCACTGGATGTTGGGCTTGAGTTCGGTGAGCTTCTTGAACGCGCGCTCGGCGCCATCCTTGGTGGCGAGCACCTTGTAGACATCGGCCGGCTTCACGCCGTCGGCCATGAGCGCGAACTCGAGGTTGTAGCGCGCGCCCTTGCGCATGCCGCGCTTGCCGGGGATCTTCTTCACGTCCCAGAAATCGGCCCAGCTGGTGGGCGCGGTCTTGAGCTTCTCGCCGTTGTAGGCCATCACGGTCGACCACACGAACAGGCCGACGCCGCAGTCGGTGACCGCGGCCGGCAGGAAGTCGGCCTTGCTGCCGATCTTGGAGTAGTCGAGCTTCTCGAACAGGCCTTCGTCGCAGCCGCGGGCGGCGTCGGGCGACTCGACCTCGACCACGTCCCAGGTGACCTTCTTGGTCTCGACCATGGCCTTGATCTTGGCCTGCTCGCCGTTGTATTCGACGGGGATGATCTTGGTGCCGGTCTTTTCGTAGGGCTCGTAATAGGCCTTCTTCTGGGCGTTGGCGTTGGCACCGCCGAAGTTGACCACGGTGAGCTGCTGCTGGGCCAAGGCCGGCAGCGCGAAGCCGGCGGCGGCGATGCAGGCGAGAAGGGTCTTTTTCATGATGGGAATCTTCCTGGGTGATGAAAGGAAACGGGGGAACAACGAGCCGGATTCAGTGGGCATAGATGCGCGCATGCGCCATCGGGAATTCGAGCACCACCGCTTCGCCGGCCTGCGGTGCGGCGGTGCCGCCCGCGCCATCGAGCGGCAGCTTCACGGTGGCGTCGGCCTGGCCGTCGCCCACGCTGCACAGCAGCCGCAGGTGGTCGCCGAAGTAGATGACGCGCGACACCTGGGCGGCGAGCATGTTGGCGCCCTGTGCGGCCGGGCCGCGGTGCAGCACCACGCGCTCGGGGCGGATGCAGGCCTCCACAGCCGCGCCCGCGGCCGCACCGCCGACGTTGAGCCCGTGCAGCACGCGGCCGTCGGGCAGCGTCATCTCGGCGCGCTCGCCGCCGCGGCCCAGCTGGCGGTGCAGGTCCTTGAGCTCGAGCTGCATGTGCTCGCGCAGCTGCTTGTCGAGCGCGCCGAGCGGCTCGTCCATCAGCACCAGCTGGGGCTCGAACACCAGCGCGCGCGCCAGCGCCACGCGCTGCTGCTGGCCGCCCGAGAGCTGGCCGGGCAGGCGGTCGGTCATGCCGCGCAGCTGCACCATGTCGAGCGCGCGCTGCACGCGGCGCTGCTGCTCGGC
>NZ_JBFTPJ010001218.1:0-1383 GCF_056398445.1 Variovorax sp. 01T439_2 | reverse complement strand
GCCTGAAGGAGGCCGCCGCGCGCATCGCCATCACGCCCGAATCGTCATAATCCGACCGTCCTGCCTGGAGCAGTTTGACCGGCCATAAGTGGAGCAGTTTGGGGTGGCCATCGGGGCGCGGAGCCGTCGGACTTCTACTTCGAGCGTATGCGCGATGCCTCGGGCATCTCGATCACCACGGAGCGCTCGTCGGCGCCATTCGGCAGCCTGGATCGCCAATCCATGTTGATCTGAGTTTTCCACTTCCATGATGGAGAGGGATTGTTCATCGCTCATGGCGACTGGTTGTAGGCGGACGGAGTGCGCCCTTGTACGAAGAGATACAAATAACCATCTGCGCTTGCAGGCATCACGCCAATGAGAACTCCCCCTCTCGCCTTAGGGGGCATATGGGATCACATCCCCCCCAGAAAAGTTGTCGCACGGGACTGGGTGGCGTCCGCGCGCCCGTCAATGCTCGACGGCGCAATAGGCGAGGAACTCATTGACTTGCGCTGCCTTGTCGACGACCACATCGGCGTCCAGACGAAAGCACGCCGCGCGGCTGTCCGGAGAAGCCGCGTTGGTCAACGCCGCCACGATCCACTTCTTTCTGCCGGGCGTAAAAAGGGCGGCCGACACGCCAGGTCCTGTTCCCTGCTTCMGCAACAGATCCACGACGAGAAGCTGCCATGCCTCCTCGTTCGCCTGGAGGCAGGCCACAGCTTCAGCCTCGGAAAGCGCAGCCCCGACGASCTCTGCCTGCAGGTAGCCCGAGCACAACCTTGCGGTTGTCCTGGATCAACGGCTCGTCTTCCACCAATGAAAACGGCAAGCGTCAYTCTGGGAGGCCTCCTGCTGATGTCGTGAACCGCACCAGCCCGCCTCGTCACCGTGCGTSCGACGTCRCCGGACAGGGAGAACATTGCACCGGGTTGAACAAGGAGCAAGCTCGCATCTTCAGGGCCGCTTCGCCCCTGGCCGTCACCCGCATCACCGTGGCTTGACCGGAATAAGTTGTTCGCCCCTGGGATGGTATGAATGGCGGAAGATCCGCCTCTATCAGCCTTTCAGCGCGCAGCAAGTCGCACTTCTGGATGTCCTCATGCGCATCGATGGTCATGGGCATATTTGCGGAGTAAAGCCGCTCGAGCAACTGCATGGGCATTGTGAATCCTCGCATCGATACGGGTTGACATCGCCGGCTGATGAATTCGAGTAGACCCAGCGCTAAATGCGTCCCGTCAGCAACAAGACGATCAATACGAGCACGACGATGCCGAGAATTCCGCTCGGACCGTAGCCCCAGCCGCGGCTGTGCGGCCATGACGGAAACGCCCCGACCAGAACGAGGATCAGGATGATCAAAAGCCCGACCAGAACGAGGATCAGGATGATCAAAAG
>NZ_JBFTPJ010001217.1:0-1385 GCF_056398445.1 Variovorax sp. 01T439_2 | reverse complement strand
GTCGTATTCATCGGTATCGACGTCTTCCTTGCCCAGCACATAGATTTCGCGGCCGTTGCTGCCCCTGTCGACGAAGAAAGTGGTGCCGATCTGCCCCGCCGCGACGCTGCCGGGGGACGGCGCATTGTTGATGCTCCAGAACACGCGCAAGGCCGGAAACGCCGTTGCAGGCGCCGCCGAGACCACCTTCTGCATGGCGGTGTAGACCGTATCGAGGATGGCAAAGGGCGCCGCCACCCGGTCCCCCGTGTAGCTCGAGCCGCCCCAGCCCGAAGGTGCATGGAGGTCGCGCACCGAGGCGGCCACGCCCGACGAGAAGGCGGGGCTCTGCATGGTGTAGAGGCCACTGGAGCGCGTGTTGTCGCGCACCGTCACATCCCAGCTTGCGCCCGGGCCGCTTCGGACCAGCTGCGCCTTGACCCGCACCGCGATCGCCGTGTTCGCGGGCACGGACACCGCATAGGCGCCGTTGTCGTCGGTGGTGGCCGTGGCCAGTGGCGCGGACGTTGCCGCATTGAGCACTTCCACACTGGCCCCTCGCACGGGCCGGGGCGCCGAGCTGGCATAGACGAGGGTGCCGTTCGGATTCGGCACGGATTCATAGGTGGCCGTGCCGCTCAGGGTGACCGGACCCGCCACCGGCAGCGGGAAGCCGGCGAAGCCGCCGCCACCACCTCCCCCGCCTCCGCCACCGCAGCCGGCCAGCAGCGCCACGGCAACACATGCCGCGATCCATGCAGAAGAGTTCTTGTAGCTCATAGCTTGTACTGCCCTCGTTTCAGCCCCGGCCCCGCTGGCCCCGAAGAACACCGGTGCGCGAGGATGCCACAGTTGGAAGACAAATGAAAAAGCCCGCTTGCATTTCTGCAAGCGGGCTTCTCAGGAAACGCAGCGCGAGGCTGGTTTACTGCAGCTTGATCTCGACGTCCACGCCGGCCGGCAGGTCGAGCTTCATCAGCGCGTCCACGGTCTTGTCGGTCGGGTCGACGATGTCCATCAGGCGCTGGTGCGTGCGGATCTCGAGCTGGTCGCGCGAAGTCTTGTTGACGTGCGGCGAACGCAGGATGTCGAAACGCTTCATGCGGGTCGGCAGGGGCACGGGGCCCTTGACGATCGCGCCGGTGCGCTTGGCGGTATCAACGATTTCGGCTGCCGACTGGTCGATCAGCTTGTAGTCGAACGCCTTCAGGCGGATGCGGATTTTTTGCTTGGTAGCCATGGTGATTCCTTTGCGTGCGGCTTAGATGTCGAGGATCTTTGCCACGACGCCCGAACCCACGGTGCGGCCGCCTTCGCGGATGGCGAAGCGCAGGCCTTCTTCCATCGCGATCGGGTTGATCAGCTTCACGGTGATGCTGACGTTGTCGCCAGGCATGACCATTTCC
>NZ_JBFTPJ010001216.1:0-2668 GCF_056398445.1 Variovorax sp. 01T439_2 | reverse complement strand
CCCGAGAATGGTGGCGCCGGCGTAGATCACGACGTCGTCCTCCACCACCGGGTGGCGCGGCAGGCCCTTCTGCAGGTTGCCTTCGGCATCGGTCGGAAAGCGCTTGGCACCGAGCGTGACGGCCTGGTACAGGCGCACGCGGTTGCCGATGACCGCCGTCTCGCCGATGACGACGCCCGTGCCGTGATCGATGAAGAAGCCCGCATCGATCTGCGCGCCGGGGTGGATGTCGATGCCGGTCTGCGCATGCGCGAGCTCGGCCACGATGCGCGCCAGCAGCGGCAATTCAAGCTTGTAGAGCTCGTGCGCCAGCCGGTGGTGGATCATCGCGAGCACGCCGGGATAGCACAGCAGCACCTCGTCCACGCTGCGCGCGGCCGGATCGCCCTGGTAGGCCGCGAGCACGTCGGTGTCGAGCAGGCGGCGCAGGCCCGGCAGCGCGCTCGCGAAACGGCGCACCGCATCGGTCGCGGCATCGTCGATCTCGCCCGGGGAACGCGGCTCGTGGCGGGCGTTGAATTCGAGCTCGAGGCGGGCCTGCGCCAGCAAGGCCTGCAAAGCGGAATCGAGCGAGTGGCCGACGTAGAAGTCTTCGCTCTCATGGCGCAGGTCGGGCGGGCCGAGCCGCATCGGRAACAGCGCGCCCTTGAGCGATTCGAYGAYCTGCGCSAGCGCRTCGCGCGACGGAAACTCGCGYGYGCCGGGCTCGCGCGAGCGCCGCTGTGAATCGCGCCATTCGTCGCGCACGCCATGCAGCGCGCGCACGATGCCGCCCACCTCGAAATGAGCCATGTGGTTGTTCTCCCTGGAAAGGAATGCTGGAACGCTGCCGTCAGTCCTGCACCCACGGCAGGCCGTGGAAGCGCCAGCCGTCGGAGGCGCCGCGGTGCTGGCGTGCGTCGATCTCGCCCTCGAAGCCTTCGAGCACGTTGAACACGTGCGTGAAGCCGGCCTTGGCGGCCGCTTCCGCCGCGAGTGCCGAGCGCTTGCCGCTGCGGCACAGCAGCAGCGCCACCGCGTCCTTGCCGCCGTGCTTCGCCAGCCTGGCCTCCAGCTCGCGCACGAAGCGCGGATTGCGCGTGAGCGCCGTGCCGGTCGCCCAGGCCACGTGCAGGCTCTCGGGCACATGGCCCACGAACTTGCGCTCTTCGCCCGAGCGCACATCCACCAGCACGGCCCGGCCGCCCTGCACCAGCGCCCATGCGACGGGCGGCGTCACGCCGCCGGCATAGGGCCATCCCGCATCGGCCGCACGAATGCGCGCTTCCTCCAGGGCGGGCGGCAAGAGGGCGAGATCTTCTTCAACTTCCACTGACATGCGCTCTAGGAGCGGGGCGATGAAGTTCAAACAACCGAAAAGTCGATTCCAAACAACCAAATGGTCTAACGACCCGATCCGTCTTCGCACGAAAAAATGCATATCGATAGTCGAAGGCATTCGTTGCGGCGGCGGACGCGGCCTCGCAAGATCGCCGGCTCTCTCTCCGCCCGATTCCTTCGCTCTTCCCATTCGATGACCTCCCGCCTCCGACCCACCCCCCTCTTCTCTTCCCGCATGGCCATCGCACTGGCCGCGGTTCTGGGCCTGGGCGCAGCTGCGGCGCACGCCGACGCCACGCTCGATCGCATCAAGCAGCGCGGCAAGGTGGCCATCGGTGTGGTGGTGGGCGGCGGTCCCTTCGGCTCGATCGATCCGGCCACGCAGCAGTTGGTGGGCTGGAACCCCGACCTGGCGCGTGATCTTGCAAAGCAGCTCGGCGCCGAGGCCGAGCTGGTGCAGGTGCAGCCTTCGAACCGCGTGCAGTTCCTGCAGTCGGGCAAGGTCGACCTGCTGATCGCCTCGATGGAATACAACGCCGACCGCGGCGAAATCCTGGGCCATGCGCCCACGCCCTTCTACCGCGTGGGCGGCACCGCCGCGGTACTCAAGACCAGCGGCATCGCCAAGTGGGAAGACCTGCGCGGCAAGGTGGTCTGCGCCTCCCAGGGCAGCAGCTACGTGAAGCCGCTGCAGGAACAATACGGCGCGCAGGTGCGCGGCTTCAAGACCTCTGCGGAATCGCTGCTCGCGCTGCGCGGCGGCAACTGCGTGGCGGCCGTGCACGACGCCACGCTGATCCAGCCGCTCCTGCGCAACAACGCCGAATGGGCCGCCTACGCGGCGCCGATCCGCGACGAGATATTGCCCGCGCCCTCGGTGGTGTGGACCCGCAAGGGCGAGGCCGACACCATCGCCGCCGTCGACAAGGTCGTGCAGCAATGGCACCGCAGCGGCTGGCTGATTGCCACCGAAAAGCGCAACGGCATCGAGCCGCCGCAGCCGCTGCTGACCGAACTGCAGGCCAGGTTCAAGGCGCCCTGATGAGCGTCGGATGAGCGAAGCACTGCTCGCGCAGGCCGTGGCCGCCCTCAAGACGGTGGGGCTGAACTACGCCTTCGTGCTCGACCTGGGCGAGCGCAGCGCCTTCCTGCGCGGACTCGGCGTCACGCTGCAGCTGTGCCTGCTGACCATTCCCGCAAGCCTTGCGGCCGGCGTGCTGATCGCATCGGCGCTGACGTCGGGCCGTGCCTGGCTGGTGCAGCCGGCGCGCGCCTTCGTCGAGGTCACGCGCAACACGCCGACGCTGGTGCAGCTGTACTGCGCGTTCCTCGTGCTCAACATGCTGAT
>NZ_JBFTPJ010001215.1:0-1393 GCF_056398445.1 Variovorax sp. 01T439_2 | reverse complement strand
GCATGAAGAGGATGTGGAAGTGCTCCGGCACGGCCAGCAGCGTGCGGATGTCGGCTTCGGCCTGGGTGCAGATCGCGCCGAATTCCTTGCCGCGATGGCTCATTTCCATCACGCTCATTCCGCTGCCCTGCCAGTCGAGCATTTCGGCGGCGGCGCGTTGCAGCACCGCCTCCGGCATGGCGGCCGGGCCGGCGGAAAAGTTGTACGGGCGCGTGCCGGCCGGCTGGTGCTGCTGCTGGGTCACGTCACTTCTTGGCGGGAGCCTTGGCCGGTGCCTTGGCGGGGGCGGCGCCTTGCTGCGAGCCGCCGGTCGGTGCACCCAATGCCTTGGCCACGTTCTCGTCCAGCGCGCGCATCTTCGGCTCGATGGTGGCGCGCGTGTCGTTCACGAGCTTTTCGGTCAGCGCGGTCTGCATCTTCGGATTGAGGTCCTGGTACTTCTTGCTGAGCGGCGAGTTGATCCAGGCCAGCAGCTGCTTGAGTTCTTCTTCGCTGAAGTTCTGCTCGAGCAGCGGGGTCAGGGCGCCGGGGGCCAGTTGCACGGCCTTGTCGCGCACGATCGGGTAGGCCTCGTCGAAGTACTTCTTGAGTTCGGCGTCGGCAGCCTTGGCGGCCGATTCGCGCTTGGCTTCGGGCACTTGCGTCTGCAGGTATTGCGAGCCGGCTTGCGCGATGGGGGCGCTCGATTGCTCGACCAGGCCGCGGGCCAGCGATTCGATGCCGGGGCGCTGCACGTCGATGAATTGCTTGATGAGCGCAGCCTTGTCCTGCGCCATGGCGGCCATGGAGCTGCCGGCCAGGGCGACGGTCAGAAGTGCGAGCTTGAATTTTTTCACTGAGGATTCTCCGTTGAAGATGAGGAAGTATCGTCTGCGCCAGGCTCACTCTCGCCGTTGGCGTCGTTTTCGACGATACGTTGTAGCCCGCTGAGTTTGGCGCCTTCGTCGAGCCCGATCAGCGTAACGCCTTGCGTTGCGCGACCCAGTTCACGAATCTCGGCTACCCGGGTGCGCACGAGCACGCCCTTGTCGGTGATGAGCATGATCTCATCGTCCGCATGCACGAGGGTGGCGGCAACGACCTTGCCGTTGCGCTCACTCTGTTGAATCGCAATCATGCCTTTGGTTCCGCGGCCATGGCGCGTGTACTCGGTAATGCTTGTGCGCTTTCCGTAACCATTTTCGGTGGCGGTGAGCACGCTTTGCTGCTCGTCCTCGGCCACCAGCATGGCGATCACGCCCTGTCCCGGATCGAGCGACATGCCGCGCACGCCGCGTGCATTGCGGCCGAGCGGTCGCACGTCTTCCTCGTCGAAGCGCACGGCCTTGCCGCCGTCGCTGAACAGCATCACGTCGTGCTTGCCGTCGGTCAGTGCCGCGCCGATGAGGTAGTC
>NZ_JBFTPJ010001214.1:0-1394 GCF_056398445.1 Variovorax sp. 01T439_2 | reverse complement strand
CGCTGCGCGATGCGCAGGACCTGATGGCCTACCCGTTCTTCTCGCTGGCCAAGTCGCCGCGCGCGGTGCCGATCCGCTTCGACGCCGGCGGTGTCTCGCTCACCGTCGAGGGTGTGCCCGAGCACGGCATCGCGACGATCTGGGATGCCGACGTGCTGATCTGGGCCGCGAGCCAGATCGTCCAGGCCAAGAAGGAAGGCATCGCGCCTTCGCGCCTGATGGTGGCCACGCCCTACGAGATCCTGCGCTTCGCGCAGCGCGGCACCGGCCGCAGCGACTACCTGGCGCTGCGCGCCGCGCTGGACCGGCTGCAGTCCACCACTGTCGCCACGACCTTGCGCCAGCGGGAGCGTCCGAGCGGCGCGATGCGCGTGCACCGCTTCTCCTGGATCAATGAGTGGAAGGAATACATCCGCTCCGACGGACGCGCCGACGGCATCGAGTTGATCCTAGCCGACTGGTTCTTCTCGGGCGTGATGGACGAGGCCTTGGTGCTCACGCTCGATCCCACGTACTTCCGGCTTTCCGGCGGCATCGAGCGYTGGCTRTAYCGGYTGGTGCGCAAGCAYGGMGGSCGGCAGCCCGGSGGCTGGCGCTTYGCMATGCGCCACYTGCATCTGAAGTCCGGAAGCCTGCAGCGCCRYTCCGACTTCGCGCTGCAGGTGCGCCATCTGGTGCGGCGCCAGGCGSTSCCGGGCTACYGGCTGTCCATYGAGCGCAGTGGCGGCATGGAGTSGTTGGCTTTCCGGCCGRTGCMGGGYGAACCGTTTCAAWGCGACTTATCCACAGTTTCTGTTGAAGAACCTGTGGATGACGTGGGGAYGGGCTCGGTGGATCGCCCGCACGACSCTCGGTGGATCACCCGCAGAAMYATCGGTGGATCRCCCGCACCGATCGGKCSGRARGCCGCGCCCGGCAACGGYTTCGGGCCTCCCTAAACATCTAAAGGGATACATAAATGGAAGTCACGCGCGCGCGAGCCGAAGGTGCTCAAACAACAAGCAGCGCTTCTGCCGAGGCAGCCCAAGCAGACCAGACGGCCGAAAACCGCTCGCTAGAAAGGGGGCCCCGGCCCGGSAAGGTGATCGCGCTGCTGAACCAGAAGGGCGGCGCGGGCAAGACRACGCTCGCCACGCATCTGGCCGGCGAGCTGGCGATGCAAGGCCRGCGCGTCACGCTGCTCGATGCCGATCCGCAAGGGTCGGCGCTGGACTGGGCGCAGCGGCGGCTTCAGAACGGTGAGGCGCGGCTGTACGGCGTCTTCGGATTGGCGCGGGACTCGCTGCACCAGGAGGCGCCGCAGATCGCTGCGCAGGCCGACTACGTGGTCATCGATGGCCCGCCCCGGGTCGCGGCCCTCGCGCGCTCCGCGCTGCTGGCCGCCGATCTGGTGC
>NZ_JBFTPJ010001213.1:0-1397 GCF_056398445.1 Variovorax sp. 01T439_2 | reverse complement strand
GGCCAAGAGCGTGTTGCCCAGGCATTCGGCCAGGCACACGTGGAAGTCGCCGAGCAGGAAGCTGCGGTTGCCGACGTCGCTCTCTTTCAGTGCGGCCTTTTCACGCTGCAGGTGCGCCTTCAGCTGGCGCAGCGCGGCCTTGTCGATCTTGCCGGTGCTGCCCGTGCTGCGGATGAGGCCGAGCTCGATGACGCGCCGGGCCTCGAAGGCTTCGCGCGCCTCGTCCTGCGAGGGCTCGATCACGAACCAGCCGCGCCGCGCACTCACCGTGACGATGCCGCGCGCCGCCAGCCGGGTGAGCGCCTCGCGCACGATGGTGCGGCTGCAGTCGAACAGCATGGCCAGCGGCTGCTCGCCCAGGCGCGAGCCCGGCGCGAGCTTCTGCGCCATCACCGCCTCGACGATGCGTGCACTGATTTCGGATGCGGATGTAGACATTGGCATGCATACCAGCAGCTTTTGTGCCAACTGGTATGCAAGCTATGTGCACCGAAATGGGCCGGCGCTGCGTGCCGGTGGTGCGTGCTTGTGAGCTTCGGCGCCTTGTTGGGGGCCGTTGTTCAGGAGCGCTGCTGTTCAGGGCGCGCTCCCGCCGACGGGGGACATTCGCGGAGGGGAGTGCCCGGTGGCCTGTGCACGCCGCCCTGAAACAAGAGCCAGCAATCAATCCATCCGCGCGCCCGAAGCCTTCACCGCCTTGTCCCAGCGCGGCGTCTCGGTGGCAAGAAAGCGCGCGAAGTCCTCGCTGCCCAGATAGGCCGGGTCCGCCCCTTGGCTCACCATCCGGTCGCGCACCTCTGCGCTCGTCAGCACCTGCTTGAACGCGTCGCTGAGCTTGGCGACCACGTCCCTGGGCGTGTCCTTCGGTGCGAAGAAACCGTAGAAGCCCACCACCTCGAAGCCCTTGACGCCCGACTCGATCACCGTCGGCACATCCGGCAGCGCGGGGTTGCGCTCGCGGCTGGTCACGGCCAGCGCGCGCACCTTGCCCTGCTTGTGGTAGTTGGCCGCCTGCGGAATCGACTCGGCCATGAACTGCACCTGCCCGGCCATCAGGTCCGTGAAGGCCGGGGCGCTGCCGCGGTACGGGATGTGCACCATGAAGATGCCGGTGGCGGTCTTGAACATCTCCGGCACCAGGTGGCTGATACCGCCGTTGCCGGCCGAGCCGTAGTTGACCTGGCCGGGCCGTGCCTTGGCGTAGTCGATGAACTGCCGCAGGTTCTGCACCGGCAGCTTGGGCGTGACCAGCAGGGCCAGCGGCTGCATCGCGGTACGTGCGATGGGCACGAAGTCGCGCTGCGTGTTGTAGGGCAGCTTGCTGTAGAGCGCGCCATTGATCACGGCCACGCCGGTGTTGGCCAGCATCAGCGTGTAGCCGTCGGCCGGGCTCTTGG
>NZ_JBFTPJ010001212.1:0-1397 GCF_056398445.1 Variovorax sp. 01T439_2 | reverse complement strand
GGCCTGGCGCTGCGCGACCGCCAGGAACGGGTCCCACACGACCCAGGCGTCGATGGCGCCGCGCTCGAAGGCGGCACGGCCGTCGGCCGGCGTCAGGTAGGCGGGATCGATGTCCCTGAAGGACAGGCCAGCCTTCTCCAGCGCCGCGATCAGCAGGTAGTGCGCGCCGGCCGCCTTGGCGAAGCCGACCTTCTTTCCCTTCAGGTCGGCCACCGACCGGAGCGGCGAGTCCTCGCGCACGAGAATGGCCTGCGCGGCCGGCGACGGCGCTTCCTGCGCGACAAAGGTCAGGTCGGCGCCGGCGGCCTGCGCGAACACCGGCACGGTGTCGGCCACGTCGGCACTGATGTCCAGGTTGTCGAGGTTCAGCGCCTCGAGCAGCGGCAGGCCGCTGGTGAACTCGTGCCAGCTCAGCGTGGCGTTGAGCGGGGCGAGCTGCTTTTCGAGCGTGCCCTGCACCTTCAGCAGCGCGATCAGCGTCGAGGACTTCTGGTAGCCGAGCCGCACGGTAAGGGGCCGCGTGGCCCCGCCCTGCGCAAACGCGGCACCGGCGCCCAGTGCGCCCAGCGTGGCGATGGCCGCGCGCCGCGAAATGATGTTCTTCATGTGCCCGGCCCTCACTTCGCCGTCTTCTTCTGGTAGCCCGGATGCCAGCGCAGCCACCATTGCTCCAGCCCGCGCGCGAACAGGTCGGCCAGCTTGCCGAGCAGCGCATACAAGAGGATGCCCACCAGCACGATGTCGGTCTGCAGGAACTCGCGGGCGTTCATCGTGAGATAGCCGATGCCGGCCTGCGCCGAGATGGTTTCGGCCACGATCAAAATCACCCACATCAGCCCGAGCGAAAAGCGCAGGCCCACCAGGATGGACGACAGCGCGCCGGGCAGGATCACCTCGCGGTACAGCTGCCAGCGCGAAAGCCCGTAGGTGCGCCCCATCTCGATCAGCTGCGGATCGACGTTGCGGATGCCGTGAAAGGTGTTGAGGTAGATCGGAAAGAACACCGACACCGAGATCAGGAACAGCTTGGCCGACTCGTCGATGCCAAACCACAAGATCACCAGCGGAATCAGCGCCAGCGCGGGGATGTTGCGCACCATCTGGATGGTCGAATCGAGCAGCGTCTCGAAGAACTTCACCGAGCCCGTCAGAAGGCCCAGCACCAGCCCCGTGCCGCCGCCGATCGCAAGGCCCGCGAGCGCGCGGCCCGCACTGACCTTGACGTGCGTCCAGAGCTCGCCCGACACGGCCAGCGCCCAGGCGGCCTTGACCACGTCCACCGGCGCCGGCAGCACCCGCGTGGAGAGCCAGCCCAGCGACGAAGCGATCTGCCAGAAGACGATCAGCCCCACCGGCACCAGCCACGGCACCAGCCGAACCGCCACGCTGGCGCCGAA
>NZ_JBFTPJ010001211.1:0-1400 GCF_056398445.1 Variovorax sp. 01T439_2 | reverse complement strand
GGCCAACATTCCAGCAAGCTCCCTTAGACGCGATGCTTGCTTCAGCTCCCTTAGACGCGATGCTTGCTTCGGTACAAGAGCTTTTCGACTTATCCAAACCAAACTCCGAACTCTCGTGCAGAGACATGTTTGTCGCTGCATTTCGCCAGTTGTCCCTGCATCGACCGTTGCTGGCTTTCAACGTGATCTATGCATGCAGAGGCGAGTCCTCAATGCTCGGAGAAAGCATACAGGCGCGCGCCAACCAGTTGACCGACCTTTTGAACTCATATTTCAGCGGTGCCACCGCAGAATTTTCGTCATTGGGATCAACCGAACTTGTGGAGTTATATCGCCAAGTTAAAAGCTTCGCGTTAGATCTTCCTGTGCAGGAATGTTTGACAGCGGGAAACGAAGGATATGTTGTCCTATCGAGACTTAATGACTACTGCGAATTTGTCCAAGACGAAAAGGGTAAATTACGCCGCTACCTGTTCGACTCGAATGTCCGTGCATTCTTGGGCGCCAATCTAGTAAACGCCGACATTGCCGAGACTCTCGCTGGTGAAGGCGGACCGAATTTCTGGTGGCTAAACAACGGCGTAACGATTCTGGCAACGAGCGCGTCCCTAGTCGGCAAAACCCTGAAGCTCAGGGATATCCAAATAGTTAACGGCCTGCAGACGACTGAATCGGTTCACAGGCACTTTTCACGCGTCTCCAAAGTTCAAGCAGAGAATCGCAGTTTGCTAGTCAAAGTGATTGTTTCTGGGGACGACGGCGTACGCGACCAGGTTATTCGGGCAACGAACAATCAGAGTACGGTGGAACCGGCAGCGCTGCATGCAACCGACAGAATTCAACGAAATATCGAAGAAATACTCTTACGCCACGACTGGTATTACGAGAGGCGGACGAATTTCCACAAAAACGAAGGTCGATCCGAAGCGCGCATAATTTCACCTTTGGCACTTGCATCCGGGGCTGTCGCCCTTTTGCTGCGGAATCCGGCGAAATCATCGAAATTGCGTCAGAAGCACCTGCGCACTACGGAAGCTTATGGCGCTGTGTACGCCGACCATTTTCCGCTGAAGGCTTGGCCAACGGTCGCACACCTCATACGCGCTGCGGAAAACGCCATTGTTCGAAAATTCAGAGCAAAAAATGGAGCCCATGGGCAACCACTGTCTGCGTGGAGAGGCACTGTCGCATTTTTTACCATGGCGAGGTTGAGTGGCACATTAAGCTTCGATCACCAAAATCTGACTACTGTTGACCTTTCGATTGCCACCGATGCGTATGTAGATGAATGCTTGGAAATTTGCATAAGTGGAACTTCAAAATATAGAGGGCACCGTCTGGGCCAGGATGACCTAAACGCCATCGCTGAAGTGGATGACCTAAACGCCATCGCTGAAGTG
>NZ_JBFTPJ010001210.1:0-1401 GCF_056398445.1 Variovorax sp. 01T439_2 | reverse complement strand
GGCTCAAGGATGCGTCGGTGCCGGTGAACATCAACCTGTCGAAGTTCGCGGGCCCCGAAAGCCGCTACTGCCCGGCCGGCGTGTACGAGTTCGTGCCCGACGAGGCCAACGCCGGCAAGGAGCGCCTGCAGATCAACGCGCAGAACTGCGTGCACTGCAAGACCTGCGACATCAAGGATCCGACGCAGAACATCGTGTGGGTCACGCCTGAAGGGGGCGGCGGGCCGAATTACGTGGGGATGTAGTTCTCTCTCGTTTTTGGCGCTCTTGTTCGGGACGCATTTGTTCGGGGCGCGTGCACAGGACACCGGGTACTCCCCTCCGCGAATGTCCCCCGGCCTGCGGCCTCCTCCTTGATTTCGCTGCGGGGAGCACCCGATGCCCTGTGCACCTGGACACGCTGCTGGTGTATCGCTGATCAACGACTGCTCTGATCACGCTCCCGCCGATGGGGTGCCTTGCGCAGCGAAATCAAGGGGGAGCCCGCAGGGCGGAGGACATTCGCGGAGCAAGGTACCCCGTCGGCGGGAGCGCACCCCCGCCGACAGAATGCACAGCACAGTTCAAGAGCCGCTTTCGCCCCATCCTCCCCCACCAGGCGTCTCGATCACGAACACGTCCCCCGGCGCCATCTGCACCTGCCCGATGTGGTCCAACGTCTCGACCGTCCCATCGGCCCGCTCGACACGGTTGATGCCCACCGCACCGGCCTCGCCGCCCGCACCGCCGAACGCGCCGTGGAGCCGGCCATTGCTGAGGATCGAGGCCGTCATCGGCGCCAGGAAGCGCACGCGCCGCACGCCGCCGTCGCCGCCGCGCCAGCGCCCGGCTCCCCCTGAACCGGTGCGCAGGCGGTAGCTCTCAAGGCGCACCGGGTAGCGGAACTCCAGCACCTCGGGGTCCGTGAGGCGCGAGTTGGTCATGTGGGTCTGCACCACGCTCGTGCCGTCGAAGCCCGGACCCGCGCCCGAGCCGCCCGAGATGGTTTCGTAGTACTGGTGCTCGCCGTCGCCGAAGGTGAAGTTGTTCATCGTGCACTGGCTCGCGGCCATCACACCGAGTGCGCCATAGAGCGCGTTGGTCACGCAGCTCGAGGTTTCGACGTTGCCCGCCACCACCGCGGCCGGCGGGAGCGGGTTGAGCATGCAGCCGCCCGGCACGATCACCTCGATGGGTTTGAGGCAGCCCGCGTTGAGCGGAATGTCGTCGTCCACCAGCGTGCGGAACACATACAGCACGGCCGCCATGGTGATGGCCCGCGGCGCATTGAAGTTGTTGGCCAGCTGCGCGCTGGTGCCCGTGAAGTCGACCGTGGCCGAGCGCGCGACGGCATCCACCGTGACCCGCACGCGGATCTGCGCGCCGTTGTCCAGCGGCAGCGTGAACTCGCCGTTCTTCAGC
>NZ_JBFTPJ010001209.1:0-1403 GCF_056398445.1 Variovorax sp. 01T439_2 | reverse complement strand
AAGGCGATCCGCGCCAAGATGGCGGAGCTGGAGCGCTTCTTCCCGCAGGGCGTGAAGTGGAACATTCCGTACGACAGCTCGCGCTTCGTGCAGATTTCCATCACCGAAGTGGTCAAGACGCTGCTGGAAGCCATTGCGCTGGTGTTCATCGTGATGTTCCTGTTCCTGCAGAACTGGCGCTACACGATCATCCCGACCATCGTGGTGCCAATTGCATTGCTGGGCACCTTTGCCATGCTGCTGGCCATGGGCTTCTCGATCAACGTGCTGACCATGTTCGGCATGGTGCTGGTGATCGGCATCGTGGTGGACGACGCCATCGTGGTGGTGGAGAACGTCGAGCGCATCATGAGCGAAGAGGGGCTGTCGCCGCTCGAAGCCACGCGCAAGGCCATGAAGCAGATCTCGGGCGCCATCATCGGCGTGACGGTGGTGCTGATCTCGGTGTTCGTGCCGCTGGCGTTCTTTGCGGGCTCCACGGGCAACATCTACCGCCAGTTCTCGGCGGTGATGGTGACCTCGATCGCCTTCTCGGCCTTCATGGCGCTGTCGCTCACGCCGGCGCTGTGCGCCACGCTGCTCAAGCCGGTGGAAGCGGGCCACCACCACGAGAAGACCGGCTTCTTCGGCTGGTTCAACCGCGGCTTCACGCGCACGGCCAAGGGCTATGAGAGCGTGGTCGCGCGCATCCTGCGGCGCGCCGCGCGCTACCTGGTCATCTACGTGGCGATCATCGGCGCGGTGGTGTTCACCTACCTGCGGCTGCCGAGCTCGTTCCTGCCGGCGGAAGACCAGGGCAACATCATCGTGAACGTGCAGCTGCCCCCGGGTGCCACGCAGGAGCGTGCGCTGTCGGTCATGCAGCAGGTCGAGGGCTTCATCCTGAAGCAGCCCGAAGTGCAGAGCATCGTGGGCGTGATGGGCTTCAGCTTCTCGGGCCAGGGGCAGAACGCGGGCCTTGCCTTCGTGACGCTGAAGGACTGGGAGGAACGCAAGGACCCGGCCCATTCGGCCAGCGCGCTGGCGGGCCGTGCCTTTGGTGCGCTCTCGGGCATTCGCGATGCGTTCATCTACCCGCTGAGCCCGCCGCCCATTCCTGAACTGGGCAATGCGAGCGGCTTCAGCTTCCGGCTGCAGGACCGCTCGGGCGCGGGCCACGAGGCGCTGATCAATGCGCGCAACCAGCTGCTGGGCATGGCCGGGCAGAGCAAGATCCTGTCGCAGGTGCGCCCCGACGGCCTGGAAGACGCGCCGCAGCTGCAGATCGACATCGACCGCGACAAGGCGAATGCCCTGGGCGTGACCTTCGATGCGATCAACGCCACGCTGTCGACGGGCCTGGGTTCGAGCTACATCAACGACTTTCCGAACCGCGGCCGCCTGCAGCGCGTGGTGGTGCAGGC
>NZ_JBFTPJ010001208.1:0-1405 GCF_056398445.1 Variovorax sp. 01T439_2 | reverse complement strand
CTGCGGCACCTTCCCGCTGCTGCTCGGGCCGCGCGACAGGCGTCCGGCCGTCGTCGCCATCGGCATCTCGGCGCTGCCGCTGTCCAGCTGCGACACCGCCTTCTTCGGCACCGCGCTGCCGCCGTCGAGCACGCCGGAAGGGCGCGCGCGCAACCGTGCGATGAATGCCAACCTCAAGCAGGCGATGTTTGGCGAAGTGCAGCGCCACTTCGACGGCTTGCTGGCGCGCTCGGGTTCGCCCGCGCTGCCGGAATTCTTCGTCGATGCGATGGTCAAGCTGCCGGACCTGTACCTGCAGCTCACGGCGCCTTCCTTCGAATACCCGCGCAGCGACCTGCCCGCATCGGTGCGCTTCGTCGGGCCGCTGCTCGCCCCCGCGAGCCGCGGCTTCACGCCGCCCGACTGGTGGCCCGAGCTGGACGACGGCCGCTCGGTCGTGCTGGTGACGCAGGGCACGCTGGCCAACCAGAACCCGGCGCAACTGATCGGCCCGGCGCTGCAGGCGCTGGCAGGCGACAGCAACGTCCTCGCCATCGCCACCACCGGCGGCCCGGTGCCGCCTGCGCTGGCTGCGAACCTGCCCGCCAATGCGCGCGTGCTGCCGTTCTTGCCCTACGACCGGCTGCTGCCCAAGGTGCATGCGATGGTCACCAACGGCGGCTACGGCTCGGTCAACCATGCACTGAGCCTCGGCGTGCCGCTGGTGGTGGCCGGCACCAGCGAAGAGAAACCCGAGATCGCCGCGCGCGTGGCCTGGTCGGGCGCGGGCATCAACCTGGGCACCGGCCAGCCGGGCGCGCGCCAGATCGGCGACGCCGTGCGCAAGGTGCTGGGCGAGTCCAACTATCGGCAGCGCGCGGCCGCATTGCGCGAGGATTTCGCGCGCCATCAGGCGCTCGCCGGCATCGCCGAGGCGCTGGCGGCGCTGCGCCGCACCACCACAACCCCCGCATCCGCGGCCATGGCCTGAACCCCGAGGAAATCGACATGAGCAACCCGTTCGACGACAAGAGCGCCAGCTTCCTGGTGCTGCTGAACCACGAGGGCCAGCACTCGCTGTGGCCCGCCTTCATCGCCGTGCCCGCCGGCTGGCAGGTGGCGCTGGCAGCGACCGACCGGGCCGCCTGCAATGCCTTCATCGATGCGAACTGGGTCGACATGCGGCCGCGCTCGCTGGCGGCGGCGGGCGGCGGCTGACGGTACCCGGCGCTCGCCACCATGGGCGCGCTCAGGCCCATGGCCCGGGAATTGCTCTCGCTCTCCAGGGTTTCCCCCTAGGCCGCATACCCGCGTCCACATACGCAATATGGCGCCTGCGGTATGTGGGCAGGGGCACAAGCGGCTAACGTCCAGGCTTGGCCGGGAAACCGAGCCGCCCACGAGGGGAAACCGAGCCGCCCACGAG
>NZ_JBFTPJ010001207.1:0-1412 GCF_056398445.1 Variovorax sp. 01T439_2 | reverse complement strand
GCGGGATGTTGCCCTGCAGCAGCGCGAGCTGCAGCTTGCCGCTCGAACCCCTGGCGCCCTGCGCGTCGCCGGACAGCGGTGCCACGAGGTGCGGCGCGGCGAATGCAGCGGCGACCAGCGCCAGGGCCTGCGCGAGCGCGATGCCGCGCGCGGGCCGGGTCAGCGCCACCAGCGCGGCCACCAGCGCGGCCACCGCGCCGATGCCGTACACGCCGATCCACGGCGCCCAGGCCGCCAGCGGCCCCTCGACGTGCGCATAGCCGCCGGCGCCCCAGGGAAAGCCGGTGAACCAGCTGCCGCGCACGAGCTCGGCCAGCGTCCACAGCGCGGCGAACACCAGCGCCCCGGCCACCGGCCCGCGCGGCCCGCGAACGACGAACCAGGCGCAGGCCACCGCGTAATAGAGCCCGAGCGCGGCCGCGAGCGAGAGCACCGCAATGGCCGCGAGCGGCGCCGGCAGCCCGCCGTAGGTGTGCATCGAAATGAATAGCCACCAGAAGCTGCCGGTGAGCCAGGCGGTCGAGAAAAGCCAGCCATGCAGCCCGGCGCGGCGCCAGCCCGCACCCTCGGCGCGCAGCCAGTCCAGCAGTCCGACGAGCACCGCCAGCGAAACAAGCTGCAGCCACCACAGCGGCCGGCCGTTCGCAGGCCAGGCAATGGCCGCGGCCTGGGCGAGGCCCGCGAAGGCAAAGGCCAGCAGGCGCAGCAGGCCCACGGCGGAAAAGGCGGGAGACGTGCGGAGCGTGGCCGCTGCCGGCAGCGGCATCAGTCGGCCGCGTCGCTGCCGCGGGCCGGGGACACCTTGAACCAGCGCACGGCCCCGCCCTTGGTGTGCAGCACCACGAAGTCGAAGCCGCCGATCGCGTGGTGCTCGCCGCGCTTGGGCACGTGCCCCATCTCGTGCGCGATGAGCCCGCCGATGGTGTCGAAGTCTTCGCTCAGCTGCTCTTCGTCGAAGACGATGCCGAAGGCCTCGGCCACGCGCTCGATCGGCGTGTCGCCCGAGACGCGGTAGGTGTGGTCGGCCAGGCCGAAGATGTCGCCCTCGTCCTCGGCAATGTCGAACTCGTCCTCGATCTCGCCGACGATCTGCTCGAGCACGTCCTCGATGGTGATGAGGCCGGCCACGCGGCCGAACTCGTCGATCACGATCGCCAGGTGGTTGCGGTTGCCGCGGAACTCGCGCAGCAGGTCGTTCAGGCCCTTGCTCTCGGGGATGAAGGTCGCGGGCCGCAGCAGCGCGCGGATGTTGAGCCCCGGCGCGCGCTGCAGCTTGAGCAGGTCTTTCGCGAGCAGGATGCCGATGATGTTTTCCTTCTCGCCCTCGTACACCGGGAAGCGCGAGTGCGCGGTGTCGATGACCAGGTGCAGCAGCGCGTCGAAGGGCGCGTCGATGTTCACCAGGTCCATGC
>NZ_JBFTPJ010001206.1:0-1414 GCF_056398445.1 Variovorax sp. 01T439_2 | reverse complement strand
AAGTACACCTTTGCCAGCTTCATCGGCAGCAGCCCGGCCGCGGTGGAAGTCAAGCGCCATGCGCGCCGCGCCGCGCAGTCCACGAGCCCGGTGCTGCTGCTGGGCGAGACGGGCACCGGCAAGGAGCTGCTTGCGCATGCGATCCATGCAGCCTCGGCGCGGGCCAAGGGGCAGTTCGTCAGCGTCAACATCGCGGCCGTGCCGGACACCTTGCTGGAGGCCGAGTTCTTCGGCTTCGCGCCGGGTGCCTTCACCGGCGCCGACAGGCGAGGGCGCGAGGGCAAGTTCAAGCTGGCCGACGGCGGCAGCCTGTTCCTCGACGAGATCGGCGACATGCCGCTCGGCCTGCAGGCCAAGCTGCTGCGCGCATTGCAGGAGGGCGAGATCGAACCGCTCGGCTCCAACAAGCTGGTGCCCTTCGATGCGCGCGTGATCGCAGCCACCTCGCGCGACCTGCCCGAGCTGGTGCGCCGCGGCCAGTTCCGGGAAGACCTGTACTACCGCCTCAACGTGCTGCCCTTGCGCGTGCCGCCGCTGCGCGAGCGGCGCAGCGACATTCCGGCGCTGGTCGAGGCGCTGGGCGAAGACATGGCGCTGCGCAGCGGCGAGGCGCCGCCCGAGCTCACGCCCGATGCGCTCGCGCTGCTGGCCGGCCAGCACTGGCGCGGCAACATCCGCGAGCTGCGCAACGTGCTGGAGCAGGTCACGATGCGCAGCGACTCGCAGCGCATCGACGCCGCGCAGCTCGAGCGCATCCTGCGCGAAGCCGGGCTGGAGCAGATCGAATTGCCCGCCACGCTGCAGAGCGCGCACGACGCCGACGAAGAGGCGCTGCTGCTGCGGCCGCTCGCGCAGCAGGTGGCCGAGCTGGAGCGCAAGGCGATTGCCGCGGCGCTCACGGCCACCGGCGGCAACAAGCTGGCCACGTCGAGGCTGCTCGGCATTTCGCGCGCCACGCTCTACGAGCGCATGACGAACCAGGAGCGGCCGGCGTGAAGCCGCCGAGCCTCGCGCGCCGCATCGGCCCGGAGCGAGCGAACCCGTGAGCGTGCGCGCCCTGCGTTCCACCTTCGGCCCCAACTGCCATTGGTGCGGCTTGGCCATGGACTTCGAGGAACCGCACGGCCGGCCCGAGTCCGCGACCATCGAGCACCTGGTCGATTCGACGCTCGGCGGCGTGCGATCGCAGAAGCACCGCCGGCTCGCGCATGCCGCCTGCAACCATGCGCGCAACGAGTTCCGCATGCAGGCCGAACGCCAGTTCCAGAGCTGGATCGCGGCGCGCCAGGCCTCCGAGAAAACCCTGACCGATAAATAGACAGTTGATTGAAATTCATACACTCCAAGTGTTCTGAATTCAGTCGAAAGGCGCATCTTCCCAATGAAGAAGCGTTTGGTATCAAGGGGTTAGCAG
>NZ_JBFTPJ010001205.1:0-1421 GCF_056398445.1 Variovorax sp. 01T439_2 | reverse complement strand
TCGTAGAACTGCTCGACGCTCTTGGTTTCGATCAGGCTGTTGGCGCGCAGGTCGCGGTAGATGTCCTGCGCGAGCTGGTGGTTCTCGGGCGCGTCGGTCGAGTGCCAGTTGTCGAACGAGATGTAGTAGCCGTCCAGGTAGGGCTTGCGGCCCGCGGCGATCTCGGCCACGAAGGCCTGCGGCGTCACGCCGGCCTTGTCGGCCGCGATGGTGATGGCCGCGCCGTGCGCGTCGTCGGCGCAGACGAAGTTGACGTCGGCGCCATTCATTCGCTGGTTCCGCACCCAGATGTCGGCCTGGATGTATTCCATCATGTGGCCGATATGGAACTTGCCGTTGGCATACGGCAGGGCGGTGGTGACGAAGAGCTTGCGCGGGGCAGACATCGGGGAGGGCGCTTTCGGGGAGTGGGCGACGAACTTGCGGGAACCGGGCATTTTAGGTGGCAGCATCGCAGCATGCCGAATGCCATCGATCTCACCGCCTACATCGCCGGCTTTGCCGCCTCGCCGCTCGCGCGCTGGGGTGGGCTGGCGCCCTGGGAAATCACCGCGCGGGCGGCGGAAATCGTCCGCGAACTGCTCGTGGCGCTGCCGGCGGGCGAATTTGCCGTCGAAGGCGAAGTGGCGATCCACCGCAGCGCCACCGTGGAAGCCGGTGCGGTGCTGAAGGGGCCGTTGATCATTGGCGCCGGCTGCTTCGTGGCGGCCGGCGCCTATCTGCGCGGCGGCAACTGGGTGGGCGAGCGCTGCACCCTCGGCCCGGGCTCGGAGCTCAAGTCGTCCTTCGTCTTCGCGGGCACGGCCCTTGCGCACTTCAATTTCGTCGGCGATTCGGTGCTGGGCGCAGGCGTGAACCTGGAGGCCGGCAGCATCGTCTGCAACCACCGCAACGAGCGTCCCGCCAAGCAGATCTTCGTGCGAGGCGGCGAGGGCGGCGCATTGCAGGCCACGGGCAGCGAGAAGTTCGGCGCGCTGGCGGGCGACGGCGTGYGCATCGGTGCCAACGCGGTGATCGCGCCCGGCGCGCTGCTGCGTCCCGGCCTCGTGATCGCCCGCGCTTCGCTGCTCGACCAGGAGTTGCCGGACCCCCAGTGACCCGAAAGGCGCCGGGGTGTCTCCGGCGCGACGTATGCTCCATGCCGCGCGTTTTGCGAACGCCCTCTCTGCTGATAGGGCAAAGAGATATACAAGATGGATATACAGAAAGCGAGTTTCCGATGACCACCCCCATTCCCGCAACCCTGATTCCCGGCGATGGCATCGGCCCCGAGATCGTCGACGCCACCCTGGCCGCGCTCGATGCGCTGAAGGCGCCCTTCGAATGGGACCGCCAGATCGCCGGCCTTGGCGGTGTCCAGGCCTCGGGCGATCCGCTGCCGCAGGCCACGCTGGACAGCATCCGCCGCACCCGCCTGGCCC
>NZ_JBFTPJ010001204.1:0-1424 GCF_056398445.1 Variovorax sp. 01T439_2 | reverse complement strand
GATTTATCCGTATCAGCCGATCCCTTTCGGACGCGCGAGAAGCCGGCCGTGCGCCGCGCCCGCAAGATCGAACTCGGCCCCTTCGCCACAAGAACCGTCAGGTCCACGAAGCCTTCCTTGCGCGCTACCCCGACCAGGATACGCATTCGCCGGATCGATGCGCGCGCCCACCACGAAGAGGGTGCTGCTACGGGAGCAGTCTACCTACCCTGAGGCGACGGGAAATACTCTCCGAGGATCGAGGCAGTCCGGTCACACGCGCCCTGCTCCCATTGACTGATCGCCTTGTGTCCGCCTTCCCAGAGAGCTTGCTTCAACTTCGCGTCAAGTTCCGGGAATACCCGGACGCCGGCAGCCATCATGTGGCGATGGTTCCGACGGATACGTCCATCCAAGTCGCACCAGAGCGAACGCTCGACCGCTTGGGCCGCTTGATCAACAAACCGTCGCTGGTCGACTGTCAGACCGAGGTACAGCTCTGCATTCATGACAGCAAAAGAAATAGGCGTTGCGTACTTGATGTCATAGAAGCATCRGAGGTACTTGCCGAGGCGCTGGCCTGCCGCGCCGTCACCCGATGAGAGTACGCCATCCAATTGGCCGTCGCGCAGACGGCCGAAGGCTTCTCCGATTGGCATTTGCACCGCCTGGCCGCCCGCGCTACGTACCACGTCAGCGGACATGTCGTCGTACGTGCTAATTCGCAACCTTTTGAATTCCGCCTTTGAATGGACCGACTCCCGCGTCCACAGTCCAGTTGGAGGCCAAGGCGAAACGTACAGCAGACGGACTCCCAGAGTGTCAAACGTTTGCTCGTAGTGCGGTCGCGCCACCGCCAGAAGCTGCATCGCGGACGCACGGGTCGACGATTGAAACGGCATTGAGCCGATCTGGAAGATTCGATCAACCGTGCTCAGCGCACCACAGTAAAGTTCGCCGATCTGAAAGTCGCCACGACGCACCGCATCCAGTATCGCAGTCGCCCGCAGTGGCAGGTCGTGACGACACTCGACGGTCGCCTTGGAGCAAGAAAGCTCGCGAAGCCCCGTGGCGAATCGGGACAGCCCAATCCCTGGCAAGGTGCCTTCAGGATATGCGGAGGCCGCATCCAAACGGATTGCGCTTTGCATGGCGTTCTCCTTCGTCGATCCGTATTGAGGCGCTAGGCGGAGAGCACCTGCTCGATGGCATGCGCGATGCTCAGCACCTGCCAATCGCGCTGGCGGTCACCCACGATCGACAGACCTACGGGGGCCGCACCGCGTTCGTGACACGGCAACGACACTGCGCAGCCGTCCAGGACGTTCACGATGGTGGGGTTGCGCAGCATCAACAGATTGACACGCCCATACTCGTCGCCATCTTCAAGTGCTTCCAACGTGGGCGCCACTGTGGGCACCGTCGGCATCAGGACAGCGTCGAAG
>NZ_JBFTPJ010001203.1:0-1427 GCF_056398445.1 Variovorax sp. 01T439_2 | reverse complement strand
AAGGACGGCCTGAACATCCAGCTCGTGGTGTTCAACGACTACCAGCTGCCCAATGCCGCGCTGGCCTCGGGCGACCTGGACGCCAACGCCTTCCAGCACCAGCCCTTCCTGGACAACCAGAACAAGGCGCGCGGCTTCGACATCGTGCCCGTGGGCCTCACCATCACCGCGCCGCTGGGCTTCTATTCGCGCAAGATCAAGGCGATCGACCAGTTGTCCGACGGCGCGGCGGTCGGCATCCAGAACGACCCGTCGAACGGCAACCGCGCGCTGCTGCTGTTGCAGTCGGCCGGGCTCGTCACGCTGAAGCCCGAGGCGGTGAAGAACAACATGGCCACGCCGCTCGACGTGGTGAGCAACCCCAAGAAGCTCAAGCTCGTGCCGCTCGACGCCGCCCAGCTCCCGCGCTCGCTCGACGACCTGGCGATTGCCGCCATCAACAACGACTACGCCGAGAAGGCCGGGCTGTCGCTGAACAAGGATGCCGTGATCAAGGAATCGGCCAAGAGTCCGTATGCCAACCTGATCGCCGTGCGCCGCGCGGACAAGGACAAGCCCTGGGCCAGGCGGCTGGTCGCGGCCTACCAGTCGCCCGAGGTGAGGAGCTTCATCGAGACGCAGTTCAAGGGCTCGCTCGTCCCCGCGTTCTGATCCAAACGCAGATTCCCCCTTGCCCCCTGTGCGCCCGCGCCGCGCACAGGGGGCTTTTTGCTTCTACGGCGGGTTGCCATCGATGACCTCCTCCGGTATTCCAACCAGAACTACAACCGGAAAATCATCGCGATCAGTTTTTCAGTAACTTATTGAATTTAAAGGGCTTTCATCCTAAA
Source organism: Variovorax sp. 01T439_2 (assembly GCF_056398445.1). Classification (NCBI taxonomy): domain Bacteria; kingdom Pseudomonadati; phylum Pseudomonadota; class Betaproteobacteria; order Burkholderiales; family Comamonadaceae; genus Variovorax; species Variovorax sp. 01T439_2. The sequence continues at coordinate 597 of NZ_JBFTPJ010001203.1, read as the reverse complement.
CTGACCAGAACTTAAACCGGAATCCATGTCCGTCAATCCCGCACCTTTGCAGGTCTACGACCAACCTCATCAGTTCGAGCCATTGCTGCCAACGCAAAAACTCGGCGAACTGAGCGAAATCACGCGCCGAATATTCGAGAAGTCGTCCGAGATGAAAGGCTCCGCAAGTCCGCAAGCACGGGCTGCGCTGCGCGAGATCGTCCGATCGATGAACTCGTACTACTCGAACCGCATCGAGGGACAAAGCACACATCCCGTGAACATCGAGCGCGCGCTGAGCAAAGACTTTTCCGACACGCCGGACGTCGCCAGACGGCAGCGTGTCGCACTGGCACACATCGACGCCGAACGGGAACTGGAAGAAATCGTCACCACCGAAGCGGGCGCACTGAGCAGCGGCTTCCTGAAACAAGCGCACGAGAACCTGTACCGCCGCCTCCCGGAACCCGATCGCCTCACCGATGACGGTCGGGTCATCATTCCCGGAAGCCTCCGCACGCATGACGTCGCGGTGGGCCGCCACCAGCCGCCAGCGTGGAAATCGATCCCTCGGTTTCTCAAGAGGATGGATGAGGTCTACGGTGGCCTCAAGGGCAT
>NZ_JBFTPJ010001202.1:0-1432 GCF_056398445.1 Variovorax sp. 01T439_2 | reverse complement strand
GGCCAAAGGCAGCGGCTGATGGTGATCTTGTACGGCTCCAGGATATCTTCGCCCAGCCCGAAACGGGCGTGAAGGAAAATCTGGATGCTCTTGTCGGCCGTGTACAGGTCATGCACCAGGCCGACCAGTCCATCGTGGTCGAAGTGGATCAGTCTGGCCTTGACGTCGCTCCAGGACGTGGATCTCTTGGTCTTGCTTGCTTTCATCTCTGTGCGTGTCGGAATTGAAGCCTGTACGACGCCTGGCGGGTGAGACCATGTTGCTGGCGAATGCCAAATTGCCAAAGTACCATCGTAAGGTCGAACTGCCGCCTCGCGGCGGCCGAGGCTAATCAGAGGCGGTGCCGTGCAAACGGTCCATCGTCGAACGGAAAGGGGCGATGCTATGGGGTATGACATGGTCAAGGTCGAAGAGGCGGTTCTGGCGTTGCTCGGCGTCTTTGAGTTCGACAACGGACGCGTATGGAAGCGATATGACTTCGCAACCATGGACGGGCTCCACGAAAAAGGGCTCATCACGGAGGCCCACGGCAGGCAGGAGTCGGTCTACCTGACGGACGAAGGGATGCGTCGTGCCAAGGAGCTCGCGGCCAAATGCTTCGGAACCAACGGGGCGGCGCCAGTGCGCCAGTAGCTGCGGCAGAATCCGGCCAACATCAGTCATTCGTGAGGGACGCCGAATCGCCTGTCTCTGGTACTCAGCGGCTCGTGTAGTGACGATTGGCCTGGAGCACACCTTTGTCGACCGCCTCGCTTTTTCTCGTTCAAGATGAACCCTCCACCAACTCATATACCCGGAAAGCCGTATCACTTCTTCTCTATCCCACTGATGATTCAGCCAAACCTGTGGGATGAGAAGTCCTCAGTAAGATTTCGCGGCCTGCAGTTTTCCGGGCTCTATATGATTCCTGTGCTGATCATGTCCGTCATTATCCCGCTCGTAGTGTTGTTCTCCGCCATGGACTTCAGCGAGATCGGAGCGCTCTTCGCTGCGGCCCCTTTCTGGATTCTTGCCGGCTACTTCCTACTAGCTCTCGCGGTCGGTGCGTTTGTTGGCCTCTATCACTATTTCGCTTTCTTGAAATTCACCGGTCACCAGCTAGATCATTGAGATCGACGGCTTGCGGCCACAATCAGCTGTTCGCAGCGGCTAGCAAAATTCGGCCTGGATCAGTCATCCCCTTTCGCTTCCCAACGAAGATGAGCCGCGTGATCATTTCTACAGCGCCATGTGACCCGCCCGTGTCGTTGGTGAGCGAAGTTCGGCGCATTACAAACCTCGGAGTTCTCGATGTGCGAGACCGCCTTCTCGCCGGGAAGCCCGTGTTCGACCAGGAGMTYTTYTTCMATCGAACAGAAGACGTCTKTGCAAAAGCGCTTGCGCTGCTTTCGGCTCTGGAGTGTGCGGGGCATCAGCCTCTTGTCAGTGAGGC
>NZ_JBFTPJ010001201.1:0-1433 GCF_056398445.1 Variovorax sp. 01T439_2 | reverse complement strand
GCTGAAGGATCCAGAGAACACGATCATCTACAGCAAGATGCAGGTCTACGACGGCGAGAACCTCAAGGACACCGACCCCAAGGCCAAGTCGATCCAGGAATACCGCGACTACGCCGGCGTCGACGAAGGCATGAGCGGCGTCTCGACCCGCTTCGCGTTCAAGATCATCTCGAAGGTGTTCAACTTCGACAGCTCCGAGGTGGCCGCCAACCCGGTGCACCTGATGTACGTGCTCGAGCAGCAGATCGAGCGCGAGCAGTTTCCGCCGGAAACCGAGCAGAAGTACATCAGCTACATCAAGGAGCTGCTGGCGCCGCGCTACGCGGAATTCATCGGCAAGGAAATCCAGACCGCCTACCTGGAGAGCTACAGCGAGTACGGCCAGAACATCTTCGACCGCTACGTCACCTATGCCGACTACTGGATCCAGGACCAGGAGTTCCGCGACGTGGACACCGGCGAAGTGTTCGACCGCGCCTCGCTCAACGCCGAGCTCGAGAAGATCGAACGGCCCGCGGGCATCGGCAATCCGAAGGACTTCCGCAACGAGATCGTCAACTTCGTGCTGCGCGCGCGCGCCGGCAACGCCGGCCGCAACCCGGCCTGGACCAGCTACGAGAAGCTGCGCGCGGTGATCGAGAAGAAGATGTTCTCCAACACCGAGGAACTCCTGCCGGTGATCAGCTTCAACACCAAGAGCAGCGCCGACGAGCAGAAGAAGCACGAGGACTTCGTGACCCGCATGGTCGAGAAAGGCTATACGGCCAAGCAGGTTCGCCTGCTCTGCGAGTGGTACCTGCGCGTGCGCAAGAGTTCATAGCGGCAGTTCACAGCGGCGGAGCCCCACAGCAGGCTTCGCCCCCTTTTTGCAAGGAGCTTTGACAACATCGTGGCCATCCTGCAGCAGATCATCGACCGCCGGCTTTCGGGCAAGAACAAGTCCATTGGCAACCGCGAGCGCTTCCTCAGGCGCTACCGAGGGCAGATCCAGGAGGCTGTGCGGCGCGCGGTCAGCGGGCGCAACATCCGCGAACTGGAGCAAGGCGAAGATGTCACCCTGCCGCGCCACGACGTGTCCGAACCCGTCTTCGGCCATGCCCGCGGCGGCGACCGCGAGTACGTGCACCCGGGCAATCAGGAATACCTGAAGGGCGACCGCATTGCGCGTCCGGAGGGGCAGGCCGGCGGCGGCTCGGGAAGCGGCGAGGCCGCAGACAGCGGCGAAGGCGAGGACGACTTCGTCTTCCGCCTCACGCGCGAGGAGTTCATGCGCGTGTTCTTCGATGACCTGGCGCTGCCGCACCTCATCCGCACCCAGATCGCCGAGGTGCCCGAATGGAAGAGCCACCGGGCCGGCTTCACGAGCGATGGCTCGCCCAACAACCTGCACGTGGTGCGCTCGATGCGCGGCGCCCTGGCGCGGCGCATCGCGC
>NZ_JBFTPJ010001200.1:0-1437 GCF_056398445.1 Variovorax sp. 01T439_2 | reverse complement strand
AACCCAAGGACCGCCAAATGAAGTGCTCGATCCGCCGCTCCCTCGCCACCACCGCCGCGGCACTGGGCCTGGCAGTTGCATTGGCCTCCTGCGGTGGTGGTGGCGGCGGCGGGGGTGGAGGTGGYGGGGGGATCGGCATTGGCGCACCCTTGCCGCCCACCACGGCGCAGCTGCCGGAGCGCGAGGCGCTGATTGCCCGCGCACGGGCCCTCGAAATCAACACGCCCTACGTGCCGCCGCCCGGCAACGTGCTGGAGCACCACACCTCCGGCTATGCCAAGACGATGTGTTCCGCCGTGTTCATCACCGGCATCGACCCCGACGTCGCCGCCGAAAGCCTGGGCTATTTCGTGGGCCCTTATGACCAGCGCAAGAACGTGGGCAAGCCCGTGGTCGACCGCGTGAAGAAGGAGGTTCGCATCTCGATTCCCAATGGCCCGACGCTGGTGGCGCGCCACTTCGGCTCGCAGGGCTGCGTCACGCTGCCGGCCGGCCGGGACGACGTGTTCTTCACGCCGGTCGAAGTCAGGAGCGCGCTGCCCGACCCCGCCACCCAACCCTGGCCGATGGGCGACGTGCTGCCGGGCGATGCGCCGCCCGCCGAGGTCGACATGGCCAAGGTGACCCGGGCCGTCGATGCCGCGTTCGCCGTGCCCGAGGCCTACACATCGGCCTTCGTGGTCACGCACAAGGGCCGCATCGTCGCCGAGCGCTACATGAGCGGCATCGGCCCGGCGACGCCGCTCGAATCGTGGTCGATGGGCAAGAGCGTCGTGGCCACGATGATGGGGGTGCTCATCAAGCAGGGCGTGTACAAGCTCGACCAGCCGGCGCCGATTCCCGAATGGCAGGGCGCCGGCGATGCACGTCAGCAGATCAAGATCTCCGACATCCTGCAGATGTCGAGCGGCCTGCGCATCAAGGCGCCGGACGATCCGGACTTCRACCCCAACGGCACCTACCCCGACCACATCTACTACTACACGGGCCGCATCAACGCCTTCAACTATGCCGCCACCCGGCCGCAGCAATGGCCGCCCGGTGCCGTGGGCCGCTACCGCAACACCGATCCGGTGCTGGCCAACTACCTGGTCCGCCTCGCGGTGGAAAAGCGCGGCGAGGACTACCTGTCGTTTCCGCAGCGCGCGCTCTTCGACAAGATCGGCATCCGCTCGATGGTGATCGAGACCGACCCCTACGGCAACTTTCTCACGCAGGGCTACGACTTCATGTCGGCGCGCGACTGGACACGCCTGGGCAATCTCTATCTGCAGGACGGCATGTGGAATGGCGAGCGCATTCTTCCCGAGGGCTTCGTCAACTTCGTGAGCAGCGTGGCACCGGCCTGGGCCGCGGACAAGCGCCCGATCTACGGCGGCTTCTTCTGGATCAACGGGATGGGCTCGCTCGCGGTGCCGGCCTCGGCCTACTACATGC
>NZ_JBFTPJ010001199.1:0-1438 GCF_056398445.1 Variovorax sp. 01T439_2 | reverse complement strand
GTTTCCCTTCGACCAGGACGACTGCCGAGATCTGCTCTTCCCGGAGCTTTCGGGCCGCCCATTCCTGCTTTGGATTCGCGCTCCATCGGTCGTCGGATGAAACGGCCAAGGCATCGATGGTGCTCGTTGCAAAGCTCGAGAGCCGCACGACCTGGAAGCCCTCCTTCTCCAGGTCTGACGCGACGATCTCGTAGGCCCTGGCGGTGGGCGTCCAGGGAAACTGATAGTTCGTGGAGAAGTTGTTGAAGACGGTGGTACCCACGTGCAGGTGCTGCGCCGGCGAAGGCATGTAGACCAGCACCCCGACCTTGGCGCCTTTCGCCAGCTTGCCTGTATGGGGCGGAACCGGTGGCGCCGTGGCAGCGCATCCGGACAGGACGATCGCAATGACAAAGGCAAGCAGTCGGCTGCGCATGGTTCTCTTCTCCTCTTTATGTATGGCTGGCACGGTGGATTGTGCCCGTGCACGGTCTCAGGGCTCGCGGCCCAAGGCCTTGTGCAGCTTCGCCGCGAGCTGCTGCGCATGCAGCGCCGAGCCAACATTGGTGAAGCCCATCAACAGCCCCTCGTCCCGGAAACCTGCCGTGCCCCGCGCGGACAGCGGCTGGCAGTTCAGTCCGGCGCGCTGCGCCCGGCGCGCCAATTCCGCGTCGCCTTCGCGCCGCCGGTCGAAGCGCGCGATCAGGTGCATGCCGCCGGCCTGCAGGTCGATGCGCACTTCGTCGCCGAAGGCCTTCAGCAGCGCGGCCGCGAGCATGTGGCGGCGCCGCGCATAGAGCAGCCGCATCTTCTTCAAGTGGCGCGAGAAGTGGCCTTCGCGCATGAAATCGGCGACCACCGCCTGCGTGAGCTGCGGGCATCCGTTGGACCCCGTCCGCGCAGCCTCGGCGAAGGCGCCGCGCAGCGCATCGGGCACCACCACGTAGCCCAGTGCCAAGCCGGGGTACAGCACCTTCGAGAAGCTGCCGGCGTAGAGCACGCGGTCATGGCGGTCGAGGCTCTTGAGCGCGGGCAGGGGCGGGCCGGTGTAGCGGTATTCGCCGTCGTAGTCGTCCTCGACGATCCAGGCCTTCGCCTGCGAGGCCCAGTCGAGCAGCTGCAGCCGGCGGGCGAGCGACATCGAGACGCCGAGCGGCGCCTGGTGCGAAGGCGTGACGACGGCCATCTTCGCCCCCGCCGCCTTGCGCATGCCGCGCGCAACGACCAGGCCTTCTTCATCCACCGGCACGGGCACCGTGCGCTGGCCGGCGCTGCGCAGCACCTCCTGCGTCGGCGGATAGCCCGGGTCTTCCACCCACACGCGCTCGTCCCTTGCGAGCAGCGCGTGCGAGATGAGCGCGAGCGATGCGCGGTAGCCGCCGGTCACGAAGACCTGCGACGGATGGCATGCGACGCCGCGCGACACCCGCAGGTAGGCGGCAATGGCGGTGCGCAGCGG
>NZ_JBFTPJ010001198.1:0-1441 GCF_056398445.1 Variovorax sp. 01T439_2 | reverse complement strand
AGGCGGCGCCCACCTTCAATGCGAAGGTGGGCTTCCCCGTGGCCGGCGGCGATGCAGTCGATGTGCTGGTGACTTTCAAGCACCGCACGAAGACCGCGCTCGACGAGTTCATGAAGTCCCGCAACGACCATGGCGACGTCGACTCGTTCATGGAGATGGTGGTCGGCTGGGACCTGACCGATGAGTTCAATGAGGAAAACGTGAGGACGCTTCTCGAGAACCACATCGGCGTGGCCCTGGCCACCTACAAGACCTACATCGACGAACTCGTCCAGCACCGCGCAAAAAACTGAAGGCGGTCGCTCGCGCCTTCTACACGCCGGACCCCAAGCCGCCGACCGCCGAAGAGGCGGCGATGTGGGGGCTGACGCTGGAAGAAGCGGGCGACCGCGCCGCTCCAGGCCGCGCTCCGGTCGAGGTCTGGCCGGACAACTGGCAAGTCATGCGGGTGTTCTCTGCGCTGGCGACCCAGTGGCGCACCGACTCGGGCTATGCGACCGGTTTCGATTACTCCGCGCTGCCCGAGGTCTGGCGTCGCACCAGGACGCCCCCTTCCGAACGAGACGACGTCTTCGATTGCCTTCAGGTGATGGAAGTGGCCGCGCTCGAGCACATGCACCGCGCAAGGAAAGAGAAGAAAAATGGCTGATGTAATCGGGCGCGGCGTCATCGAAGTGTCGGCTGATGCGACCAAGCTGAAAGCTGGTGTCGACGATGCCAAGCGGTCTATCCGCAGCCTTGGAAAGGACATTGGYGATTCGATGGGCACGGCGTCCGCGCGCGCGTCACGGTCGATCGACAACTACGTCAAGAAGCTCCAGACCGTCGCTGCCACCAACGGCATGTCGACGCGCGAGTCTGAGCTTTACGCGCTATCGCTCAAGGGTGCATCGAAGGCGCAACTTGAAGCGGCCGACTCTGCCCTCAAGATGAACGAGGGCTACGAGCGTGGCGTAGAAATCGGCAACCGCCTGCGCGTCGGATTCATCGCCCTGGCTGCCGCCGCTGGCGCCGCGGCGGCAGCCACCTACGCCGGCACGATTGCCCTCATCAACCAAGTCGGTCACTACCAGGACCTGGCCGAGAAGATCGGCGATACAGCCGTCAACATCTCTTCTCTCAAGACGGCCTCCGACGTCTCTGGCACTTCGCTGGACACCATTGCAGCGGCATCGGTCAAGCTCACTGCTGCGCTGTCGAAGTCCGATGACGAGGCGAAGTCGGTTGGTGCTGCGATCAATGCGCTCGGCCTGAACTTCGACAAATTCAAGCAGCAATCCCCGGTTGAGCAACTGCAGAGCGTTGCGCGCGCGTTCGGTGAGTTCGCCGACGGTTCCGAAAAGACTGCAGTCGCCGTATCACTGTTCGGCAAGTCCGGCGCGGAGCTGCTCGGATTCCTGAAGGAGTATGCCGACGAAGGTCTGAATGCGGCCTACGTGAC
>NZ_JBFTPJ010001197.1:0-1455 GCF_056398445.1 Variovorax sp. 01T439_2 | reverse complement strand
GGCCAGTCGAACTTCGCGCCCCAAGCGAGTGCCGGCGGCAGCAACGGCTACGGCAGCTTCACGCTGACGGCCGGCGGCAGCTGGACCTACACGGCCAACAACAGCCAGGCGGCGATCCAGCAACTGGGCGCAGGTCAATCGATCAACGACAGCTTCACCGCCGTGTCCTCCGACGGCACGGCGAGCCAGCTCGTGACGGTGACGATCACCGGTACCAATGACGTGCCGGTCATCGGCGGCGTCGCCAGTGGCGCGGTGAGCGAGGATGCCTCGACACCGAACCTGAGCACCGGTGGCGCGCTGACTATCGCGGATGTGGATGCGGGCCAGTCGAACTTCGCGCTCCAAGCAGGCACCGCCGGCAGCAATGGCTACGGCAGCTTCACGCTGGCGGCCAATGGCGCCTGGACCTACACGGCCAACAATGGCCAGGCGGCGATCCAACAGCTGGGCGCGGGTCAATCGATCAACGACAGCTTTACCGCGGTGTCATCCGACGGCACGGCCAGCCGGGTGGTGACCGTGACCATTGCCGGGACCAACGACGTGCCAGTGATTGGTGGCGTCGCGAGCGGTGTGGTGAATGAGGATGCCTCGACGCCGAACCTGAGCACCAACGGTGCGCTGACGATCGCCGATGTCGACACGGGGCAGTCCAGCTTCACAGCCCAGGCCGGCACCGCCGGCAGCAACGGCTACGGCAGCTTCGCGCTGGCGGCCGATGGCAACTGGACCTACACGGCCAACAACAGCCAGGCGGCGATCCAGCAGCTGGGCGCCGGCCAGTCGATCAGCGACAGCTTCACTGCGGTGTCTTCCGACGGGACAGCCAGCCGGGTGGTGACCGTGACCATCGCCGGCACCAACGATGCACCGGTCCTGGGCTCTGCCGCGACACCCGTCCTGGCGGCAGCCAACGAGGACGGCGGCGCACCGGTCGGGGCCGTCGGGACGCTCATATCGAGCCTGGTGAACCTGAATCCGCCAGCCGGCGGCCTCGACAACGTGACCGACGCGGACAACGGCGCCATCACGGGCATCGCGTTGACGGGCGCGAACGCCACCAACGGAAGCTGGTGGTATTCCACCAACGGCGGCGCCAACTGGGCGGCGGTGGGGGCGGTGTCGAACGCGTCCGCACTGCTGCTGGCTGCGAACGCGAACACGCGTGTCTACTTCCAGGGGAATTCGAACTTCAACGGGACGCTCAGCGATGGCATCACCTTCCGCGCCTGGGATCAGACGAGCGGCGCGGCGGGCACCACGGTGAGCACAGTCACGAACGGGAACAGCTCTGCGTTCTCGAGCGCCACCGACACGGCGAGCATCACCGTCAGCGCGGTGAACGACAATCCGGTCGCCGTGGCCGACAGGATCATCGTGTCGGACAGCACGCTCGTCACGCTGTCGGCGAACTCGCTGCTCGGCAACGACACCGACATCGACGGTCTCGCC
>NZ_JBFTPJ010001196.1:0-1456 GCF_056398445.1 Variovorax sp. 01T439_2 | reverse complement strand
GTTCAAACGAAGCTCCAGTCGAAAGCGCGTGACAAGATTGTGAAAAGAACGCGCTATGGATACGCAATTGCGCCCCATTTTAGGCTTTTCAAGCTGCGAAAAGCGGGCATTTCCCTAAAGCAGCCATAGCCGGACAAGGGTTTGCGCCCCATGGGCACGCTTTGCGGGCCCCGGCGTCAAGGTATCAAAGCGTTTCCTGAGCCTTCAGACCCATGCCGACAAGGAAGGTTTCCGACGATTTGTCGCGCGAGGCCTTGGGTTTGAAGGGCTTCACGGTGCGGAAGTTCGCCTTGAACAGCTTCACCAGCTCGTCATAGCCGCTGCCATGGAAGAGCTTGGCCACCAGGGCCCCCTCGGGCTTCAGGTGGTGCTGGGCAAAGTCGATGGCAAGCTCGATCAGGTGCGCCACGCGGGCCGCATCGGCCGAATGGATGCCCGACAGGTTGGGTGCCATGTCGGAAACCACCAGGTCGGCCTTCCGGCCGGCCAGCACGCCCAGCACCTGCTCGAGCAGTTCCGTCTCGCGGAAATCGCCCTGCAGGAAGGTCACGCCCTCGATCGGCTCCATCGGCAGGATGTCCAGCGCAATGATGGTGCCGTTCAGCTCCCCGGCCGCGGCGCCCTCGGGCGACATGCGCCGGCGCAGGTACTGGCTCCAGGCTCCCGGCGTGGAACCCAGGTCGACCACCAGCTGGCCCGGCCGGACCAGGCCGAGCGATTCGTCGATTTCCTTGAGCTTGTAGGCGGCGCGTGCGCGGTATCCCTCGCGCGTGGCCAGTTTCACATACGGGTCGTTGATGTGGTCGTGCAGCCAGGCTTTGTTGACTTTTTTGCTTTTGGCTTTGGTGCTCATGGAGGTCTTTGTAACGCGTCGATAATACGGGGATGCCCGCCATTCAACTTACCCCTGCCGAGCGCAAGGTGCACCGCGCCGAAGCTCACCACCTGGATCCGATCGTCATGGTCGGTGGAGACGGGCTGACCCCTGCCGTGAAGAAAGAGGCCGACGCGGCTCTCAAGGCCCACGGCYTGATCAAGATCCGCGTCTTCTCCGACGACCGCCTGGCCCGCGACGCCATGCTGCAAGAGCTCGCCGATGAGCTCGGTGCCGCCCCCATCCAGCACATCGGCAAGCTGCTGGTGCTGTGGCGCCCCAAGCCCGAGAAGGAGCGCGTGGTCGATGAAGACCGCATGCCCGGCCCGCGCGACATCAAGGTGCTGAAGTACAGCAAGCGCGGCGGCCAGCGGCCCGAGATCAAGACCCTGCGCGTGCTCGGCAACCAGCGCCTCACGCCCGGCGGCACCATCAAGCGCGCCAAGGCCAAGCGGCCGCTCTCGGCCAAGAAACGCAACCAGGCAGACTGAACTTGGTGCCAGCGCAAGGCGCACAGCGCCACATTCTCTGCATGAAGTGGGGCACGAAATACGGCCCCGAATACGTCAACCGCCTCTACGC
>NZ_JBFTPJ010001195.1:0-1460 GCF_056398445.1 Variovorax sp. 01T439_2 | reverse complement strand
GTGGCCGAGCCAGTCCTTGAGCTCGTCCGCGTGCTCTTCCTCGTCGGAAAGAATGTCTTCCAGCATGCGGCGGGTGGTCGGGTCCTTGTCGCCGATCAGCGCGATCATCTGCCGGTACGTTTCCACCGCGATGCGCTCGGCCACGAGGTTGGCGCGCACCATGGCCTGCAGGTCGGTGGATTCGTCGTAGCTCGCGTGGCTGCGGTCGAGCAGGTGCGTCGGCGCGAAGTCCGGCTCCCCGCCCAGTTGGACGATGCGTTCCGCGATGCGGTCGGCATGGGCCGATTCCTGGTTGGCGTGCACCATGAATTCCTCGGCGATCTTGGGCGACGAGACGCCATTGGCGGTGAAATAGTGGCGCTTGTAGCGCAGCACGCAAACCAGTTCGGTGGCCAGCGCGTCGTTCAGCAGCTTGAGCACATCGTCGCGCCAGGGGCCGTAGCTCGGCGTGACCGCGCCTTCGTCGAGGCTCTTGGCGGCGGCGCCGATGGCCTGCTCGTCGAGCACGAGGCGCTGGTGTTGTGCCGCGCCCGTGGCGGTGGAAGCATTGGCATTCATGGAGAATCCTTTCGTGGGCTGGTGTTTTTCTGCATCAACGTGTTGACGACGTCAGCCACGTCCGATGTCTTGAGCACAGCCGCCAGCACCGCCGTGAAGGAGAGCAGGCGCCACGGCTTGGTCAGCACGATCACCGCCCCGGTGGCGGCCGCCAGCGCCATGAGCTTGGCGGGCTCCTTGCGGGCATAGTGTTCGAGCAAAGGGCGGGCGAGCTGGCCCACCGCATGGGCCGGATGGCGGCGCCACCAGCGCTCGGTCATGCTGCGGGCCATCGAAACCCATTGGCTGCGGCCGCGCGCCGGCGAGGCCCGCCGGTAGTCCGCCGCTTCGCCGGCGGCATGCATTCCTTCCGGACGTTCCTGCGCGGTGCGGCGCCGGCCGCGGCCGCCGTCGTCCGCCGGCTCGTCCTCGCCATTCAACTGCCTGACGAGCGCACGGCGCGAGATGGCCAGCCGCTCCTGCGGCGTCAGGAAGCTGCGCTCAGTGCCGTCCATGGCGAACTCCTGCTTCGTGCAGCGCCCGGAGGTCGGCGTCGMCCTGGGCGCGCAGGTCGTCGAATCCATAGCCGGGGAAGGGCCGGACCGCCATCCAGGCGCAAATGGCGGCGATCACCAGCGCGACGCCGGGCACCGCCACCAGCACCCAGTGGAAGCTGCCGTGGAGCACGCCCATCAGCACGGCCACGCCGATGAGCCCGAGGGCCAGCAGGGCGCTGCCGACCGCCAGCACGCCGGCCACGATGCGGGCAACGATCCCGCGCCCCGCTTCCGAGGCCTCCTGTCTTACCAGTGCCGCGTAGTTGGCGGCGTGGTCAGCGATGAGTTCCGGATGCCCGAGCACCGTGGAAAAAATCGGATGAAGCATGGTGCGCGGAACGGGTGGAACTGCCTGCGTGCCTTCAG
>NZ_JBFTPJ010001194.1:0-1465 GCF_056398445.1 Variovorax sp. 01T439_2 | reverse complement strand
CCTTGAGGAGGCGCGAATAGATGTCGTAGGACCGCTCGCCGCGGCCCGACTGCTCGATGACCATCGGGATCATGCCGAGGCCTTTGATTTCCTGTGCGCTCATTGAATTGCTCTCCGGAAAAGGGTTCGTTCGCTGTTCGAATTTACTGTACGCCTGAGTGAAATGGGGCTCGTGCCGCAAAGCACAAGCCCCATTGGCGTCGCAGGCGGCAGTGGATCAGCCTTGTTGCGCCATCAGTTCGTCGAACGACACCGACTTTTCATTGACCTTGGCCTTGCCGAGCACGAAATCGGTCACGTTGTTCTCGATGACCACGGCTTCGACTTCGGCCAGGCGATTGTTGTCGCTGAAGTACCAGCGCACCACGTCGGCCGGCTTTTCGTAGCTGGCGGCCAGCTCGTCGATGTGGGCCTTGATCTGCTCGGGCTTGGCCTGCAGGTTGTTGGCGCGCACCAGCTCGGCCACCACGAGGCCCAGGCGCACGCGGCGCTCGGCTTGGGGACGGAACACTTCGTCGGGGATCGGCGCCTTGTCGGCGTCCTTGATGCCGCGCTGCTTGAGCTCGGCGCGGGCGCCTTCGACCATGCGGTTGACTTCGGACTRCACGCTCGCGTTGGGCAGGTCGAGCTCGGCGTTGGCCACCAGGGTGTCCATCACGGCGTTCTTGTTGCGCGCCAGCAGGCGGAACTTCACTTCGCGCTCGAGGTTCTTCTTGATGTCGGCGCGCAGGCCCTCGACCGTGGCTTCGGCAATGCCGAGCGACTTGGCGAGCTGTTCGTTGACTTCGGGCAGGTGCGAGGCTTCGATCTTCTTCACGGTGACCATGAAGTCGGCCTGCTTGCCGGCCACGTCCTTGCCGTGGTAGTCGGCCGGGAACGAGAGCGGGAAGGTGCGGCTGTCGCCGGCCTTCATGCCGCGCACGGCGTCTTCGAATTCCTTGAGCATCTGGCCTTCGCCGACGATGAACTGGAAGTCTTCGGCCTTGCCGCCCGGGAAGGGCTCGCCGTCGATCTTGCCTTCGAAATCGACCGTCACGCGGTCGTCGTCCTGGGCCACGGCGTCCTGGGCGCGCTGCGCGAAGGTGCGGCGCTGCTTGCGCAGGATGTCCAGCGTCTTGTCGATGGCGTCGTCGCCCACTTCGGCCGAGAGCTTCTCGACTTCGGCGTTCGACAGGTCGTTGATCTTGACTTCGGGGAACACTTCGAAGACCGCGTCGAAGGCGAGCTGGCCTTCGGGCGACTCTTCCTTCTCGGTGATGCGGGGCTGGCCGGCCACGCGCAGCTTGGCTTCGTTGGCGGCCTGCGAGAAGGCTTCGCCGACCTTGTCGTTCATGACTTCGTAGTGCACCGAGTAGCCGTAGCGCTGGGCCACGACGTTCATCGGCACCTTGCCGGGACGGAAGCCATCCATCTTGACGGTGCGCGCGAGCTTCTTGAGGCGCGAATCGACTTCGGACTGGATGGT
>NZ_JBFTPJ010001193.1:0-1469 GCF_056398445.1 Variovorax sp. 01T439_2 | reverse complement strand
ACATGCCGCTGGTCGACATGGTCGACCCGCCGCACACCACCATCCGCCTGCCGCACCTCGAGCTCGGCTGGCGCGCGGCGGAGATGCTGTTCGAGGAAATCGACGGCCGCGCCATGTCGGCATCGACCGTGGTGCTGCGGCCCGAGCTCGTGGTGCGCAAGTCGACCGGTGCGCCTTCCGTGCGCTGATCAGCGGGGCAGGGTTTTCTTGCGCGCCGCCGGCCGCCGCGGCGGCTTCGCTTCGAGCACCAGCTCGGCCGGCAGCGTGTCGTTCCACGATTCGGTGAAGTAGGCGCGGTCGCTCGGCACCAGCTGCGGCAGGGCTTCGCGCAATGACGCCAGCGACTGCTCGGCCGCCTTCAGGTCGCCAGCATGCGCCGCATACCAGGCGTGCTCGAACAGCAGGCTGCAATGCTGCAGGCCGGGGTAGCGGCGCCGGCCGGCCTGGTGGTCGGCCAGCCGCGCCTGTGCCACCCCGACCCAGCGCGCGGGCCAATGCGCGGTGTCGAAGGCATCCGCGAGCGGCCCGGCGAGCTGCGAGATCGCGGCTGGGTCCAGCGGCTTCTGCGCGCGGAACTGCGCGAGCGTGGGCTGCGCCTCGGGCCGGCAGTGGCCGCGCGCGATGCGCATCAGGTAGATCGCGTTCCAGGCCGAGCGGCCCTGCCCGTCGGTGTGGCCGCAGAGCCATTCGCTGAAGGCGATCCACTGCACCGCGCGGCGCGTGGTGTCGGCATGGCCGTCGTGCGCGAGCGCCGGCAGGTCGGACAGGCCCACGCGGTCGAACAGCCATGCGGCCATGCCCATGTTGGCGGCCACGTGCTGCGCGGCGTCGAAGGAGTGCGACTCGAAGGCCGCGGCCAGCGCTTCGCCGAAGCGCTGCAGCGACTCTTCGGCGAGCGCTGCGGCGGCTGGCTTGTCGTCGGCGGAGAGCCCCAGCGCGCGCGAGCGGCACACCAGCGCCCACAGGTTGCACCACTCGAAGCGCACGTCGGGGTGGTGCCGCAGCACCAGGCTGCGCGCCGCATCGTTCGCCATGCCGCCCAGCAGCGACTGCGCGAGCGGCAGGTCGCGCGCGGTGTAGGCGCACCAGGCCGAGACGATGCATTCCATCGCGCCCAAATAGTCGTTGCCCGCCACATGGTGGGCGAGGCGCTGCTTCTTGAGCGCCTGCAGGCGGCGGCGCGCCTGCTCGTTGTCGCCGAGGCGGCGCCACAGCATGGCCTCGTTGAGCGTGACCAGCGCGCGCTGGAAATCGGTGGCGGCCAGCGTGCCGGCGAGGCGGATCGACTCCAGCGCACTGGGCGGCGACTTGGCCGGCGACCCGGCCGCGCCGCCGCCCGCCACCGGCGCCATGAGCCGGCCTTGCCGCGCCGCCCGCTGCGCGGCCACCAGCTGCTTCCAGAACGCCGCGTCCTGCAGGTGCACCGCATCGGGCGGCGCCGAGCCGGGCGCGCCCGCGCGGGCCTTGCG
>NZ_JBFTPJ010001192.1:0-1473 GCF_056398445.1 Variovorax sp. 01T439_2 | reverse complement strand
GATTAAAAGTCMRCTGCTCTACCAACTGAGCTAACGTCCCGGAACCAATTTCTTCTTTTTCGGTTTTTCTTAACCGGTGTTGAATCCGGCAAAGCCAAAGATTATAGCGTGGCGTTGCTCGCAATCTTGTCGAGAACCCAACCTGCTGCACATTGGCCGAATGTCGCGGTCACGCTCACCACCGAACCATAGCCATGGCAGTTGAGCGAACCGTCGCCTTCTTCGATGGCGCAGGAGGCATCGGGCGGTGCGACGCTCTCGCGGCTGAAGACGCAGGCCACGCCGATCTTGCGGCCCTCGCGCGGAGCGCCATGCTCCTTGCGAAGGCGCTGGCGAAGCTGGGCCAGCAGCGGGTCGTGCGTGACGAGCGCGAGATCGTCGATGTCGACCTTGTGCGCCTGCCGCTTGCCGCCGGCCGCGCCCACGGTCACGAAAGCGCTGCGCGACGCGCGCGCCCACGCGGCCATCGCGAGCTTGGCCTTGACCTGGTCGCAGGCGTCTATCACGGCCGTCGCGGGCCCGTTGGCCGCCTGCGCCGCATCGAGCAATGCCATCCAGTTGCCCGGCTCGACGAACTCATCGAGCGCGAGCACCTGGCAGCCGGGATTGATCTGCGCAATGCGGTCGCGCATGGCCTCGACCTTGGCCTGACCCACGGTCGCATCGAGCGCGTGGATCTGCCGGTTGATGTTCGACTCCGACACGTGGTCGAGATCGATCAGCGTGAGCCGCCCGACGCCGCTGCGCGCCAGCGCCTCGACCGCCCACGAGCCCACGCCGCCGATGCCGGCGACGAGCACGTGGGCGTTGCGGATGCGCGCGGCACCGGCCACGCCGTACAGCCGCTCGAGGCCGCCGAAGCGGCGCGCGAAGTCGGGCGCCGCGGTGTCGGTCACGACACCTGCGGCAGCGATCGACGCATCGGGAAGGATGGCTGCGCTCAAGCGGAGGGCTTCGCCGTTGCTAGCGCAGGCGCGAGAGACGCTCGCGGCCAGCCTGGGCGGCTTCGGATTGCGGATAGGCCTTGGTCAGGTCTTCCAGCGTGCGGCGCGCGGCGCGCGTGTCCTTCAGCTCGATCTGGCAGTTGGCGATCGACAGCACGGCCTCGGGAGCCTTGGCGTGGTCGGGCGCAAGCGACAGCATGGAGCGGAAGTTCGCGATGGCCTCGTTGTAGTTGCGCGTGGCGTACTGCGCATTGCCGAGCCAGAACAGCGCCGAGGCGTTGTAGCCGCTTTGCGGGTAGCGCTTGACGAATTCGGCAAACGCGGTTTGCGCCTGCGCGAACTGGCCCGCACGGAAGATGCCGAGCGCGGCGTCGAAGTCGGCCTTTTCCTTGGCCGCGAGTTCACCGCCGATCCCAAGGAAAAGGCCGACTTCGACGCCGCGCTCGGCATCTTCCGTGCGGGCCAGTTCGCGCAGGCGCAAACCGCGTTTGCCGAATTCGTCAAGCGCTACCCGCAAAGCGGCTACAAC
>NZ_JBFTPJ010001191.1:0-1475 GCF_056398445.1 Variovorax sp. 01T439_2 | reverse complement strand
GGAACATTGCCCGTGATCTCGTTGAACGGAAAAATATTCCGCAGAGAGCCGCGCAAAAGAAAAAGGGTTAGGACACGTAATGTCCTAACCCTTCAAAGAGTGGTGCGGCTGGCAGGAATTGAACCCACGACCCCTTGGTTCGTAGCCAAGTACTCTATCCAACTGAGCTACAGCCGCACAGCTATCGATTATAGCATCCATTTTTGGCCCCTGGCGGACCAAGCTCAGAAATGAATGCAATTGGTAGGCCGTGATGGGCTTGAACCATCGACCAACGGATTATGAGTCCGCTGCTCTAACCAACTGAGCTAACGGCCCACGAGAGGCCACGATTCTATTCGCGGCGTCGCTCACTTGCGGTGGCTCAGCGCATTGCTGACCAGCCGCGAGGTGATGTCCACGATCTGGATCATGCGCTCGTACGGCATGCGGGTGGGGCCGATCACGCCCAGCGTGCCCACCACCTGCCCGTCGACTTCATAGTTGGCGCTGACGATGGAAAGCTCCTCGATCGGCACCACCTGGCTTTCGCCGCCGATGAAGATGCGCACGCCCTCTGCCTTGCTCGACACGTCGAGCAGCCGCATCAGCTGCGCCTTCTGCTCGAACAGCTCGAAGGCACGGCGCAGCTGCCCCATGTCGCTCGAAAAATCGGTGACGGAAAGCAGGTTGCGCTCGCCGGAGATCACCACGTCGTCTTCCTGCGCCTCGGTGAGCACCTCGGAGCTGACCTTGACCGCCGCCTGCATCAGCGCGGCAATTTCGCCGCGCAGTTTTTCGACCTCGGACTGCAGGCGGTCGCGCACCTGCTCGATGGTCAGGCCCGCGTAGTGGGCATTGATGTAGTTCGATGCTTCCACCAGCTGCGACTGCGTGTAATCGGCTTCCGGAAAGATCACGCGGTTCTGCACGTCGCCGTCGGGCGAGACGATGATCACCAGCAGCCGCCGGTCCGAGAGCCGCAGGAACTCGATCTGCTTGAAGACCGAGGCGCGCCGCGGCGTCATGACCACGCCGACGAACTGCGACAGGTTGGACAGCAGGTTGGCCGCGTTGGCAATCACCTTCTGCGGCTGGTCAGGGGGCAGGTGGCTCGGCGCGTTCATGTGCTCGCGCTGGGCGGTGAGCATGGTGTCGACAAACAGCCGGTAGCCGCGCGCGGTGGGAATGCGTCCGGCCGAGGTGTGCGGGCTGGTGATCAGCCCCAAACCCTCGAGGTCGGACATGACGTTTCGGATGGTCGCGGGAGACAGGTCAAGGCCCGGGGCGCGCGACAAAGTCCGCGACCCGACCGGTTGGCCTTCGGCGATATAACGCTCAACCAGCGTCTTGAGGAGCAACTTGGCACGGTCGTCCAGCATTGCAAGATTTTAGTGTTGTACGTTAAAAATTTCGGTCAGCGGCGGAAGGCAATCTCCCGCCGAACCGCGTCCCTGGCGGCGGTGTAGCTCACACCAAGCAGCCCACCTATCTCC
>NZ_JBFTPJ010001190.1:0-2460 GCF_056398445.1 Variovorax sp. 01T439_2 | reverse complement strand
CGTCGTGCTCGCCTGGTAGGCACGTGCAATGCCGAGTTGCGCACCCGTCACCCAGCCGCCCAGCGCCGGGTCGTAGATCGAGGTCTTCGTCGCATCGCTGCCGCCGCTGACCAGCACGCTGCCATCGGCCAGCATGCTCAGGCCAGGGCAGAACATCTGGTGGCCTGTGGCCGTGACCACCAGCGGGCTGGCGCTTCGCGTGACGGGGTCGAACACCGAGGTGTAGGTGTACGCCTCGCTGCTGTTCGTGCTGAAGCTGGTGGGCGAGCGGGCTGCCCACAGCAGCAGCTTGCCATCGGGGAGGTTGGCGGCCGATGCGGGCACGAGTGGCAGCGCGATCAGATCGGACCAGGGCTTGACCGCGGCGGTCGATTGCGCCGCGGTGTATCCGGCTGCCGTGAACAGGTACTCGTTGGCCGGCAGCCACTTCCCCTTGAATCGGGAGCGCAGCCGGACCACGAGCCCCGCGCCGTCGATGGGAAGGTTGTTCACCGTCAGCGTTGTCGCACTTGTCGACGTGTCCACCACGGGTGTCGCCGAGGAGGCCGACAGGATCGTCAAGCCGTACTGGGTGGCACCCGTGTTGTTCCAGACGAAGGTCGCGCTGCGGGTGGCGAACTTGGTGCCGGGGGACGGACTGGTGAGGGACGCCGGCTGTCCGTCTGGTGGCACCGGCTTGCTTGCCGATGCGGAGGACGTGCCCGCCAGCTTCGGATTTGCGCCCTGCGCGCGGGCGCCGCCTCCTGCGTCACCGCCTGACCAGACCAGGAACACCAGGGATGCATAAGCAAGCCCGCGCGCGGCGCGCGGCGATGGAACGCTGGTCATCGCTGCTCCTTTATTTTTGTCAGGTCGCAGCTTATTCCTTGTACGCGCAATAAACAATACAAAAGTATTCAGTTATACCTTCAAAGGCCCAGCTGCTTGATCGCGCCCCGCGCCGCGGCCGCCCCGCTGGCCATCGACGCCGTCAGCAGGTAGCCCTTCCAGTCCGAGCCGGCTCTTCAGGTGGCTGCTGAGCGAGCGGGCGCCGCGCGGATGCTTCACGGCCGCCAGCACCTGCTCGGCGCTGCGGTCGGGCAGCAGGTCGAGCAGCAGCGTGGCGCTGCCGTGCGCGGCGATCTCGTCGCGCAGCAGGGCCGAAGCCGCATAGATCAGGCTGCCTTCGATGCCGGTGGCGGTGGCAACGAATTCGCCCTTGCGCGCGAAGCGGCGGCCCTGGCTGTCGGTGAACGAAATCGCGACCGACTTGAAGGGCTGGCCCGCGAAACGGCTCGCGAAATGCTCGCTCCATCCTGCCCCGTCGAAGCCGCAGTTGGCAGGCAGCAGCGGCGCGACATCGATACCGCGCGCCTGCAGCCACGGCGCCCATGCGCCATCGGAACCCAGCCGCGCCCAGCTCGCACCACCGAGCGCGAGCACCACCGCATCGGCCTTCACGAGGGCCTCGCCCGTCGGAGTGGCAAAGCGCAGCGAGGCGGCGGCCAGCGATGCATCGCCGAGCCAGCGGTGGCGCATGTGGAACTGCACGCCCGCCGCGCGCAGCCGGTGCAGCCAGGCGCGCAGCAGCGGCGCGGCCTTCATGTCGGTCGGAAACACGCGGCCCGAGGTGCCGACGAAGGTCTCGATGCCGAGGCCGGCCGCCCATTCGCGCACCTGCTGCGGACCGAAGCGGGCGAGCATCGGTTCGAGCTGCGCACGGCGCTCGCCGAAGCGGCTCATGAACACATCGAAGGGCTCCGAGTGCGTGAGGTTCAGCCCGCCGCGGCCAGCCAGCAGGAACTTGCGGCCCACCGAGGGCATGGCGTCGTAGACGTGCACCTGCACGCCGGACGCGCTCAGGACTTCGGCCGCCATCAGGCCGGCCGGTCCGCCGCCGATCACGGCGACGGTTTGGGAAAGAGTCATTCGAGAGTTACCAGTTCGCCCTGCCCGGTCAGGAACGCGGCGCGCACCAAGGCACCGGGATAGGCATGTTGCACGGCCGCGCGATAGCGCTGCATCTGTGCGATCAATTCCGCGTCCCGTTCGGGGCGCGCAGCGGATTTGTAGTCGAGGATCCACCAGGCACCGCTGGCGCGCTCGCGCACCAGCCGGTCGATGCGCAGCGTCTCGCCTTCGTGGACCAGCGTCACTTCGTTGCCGTGCCAGTCGATCATGCGCTCATCCCACGCCCAGGCGCCGGCGCCCGCGCGGATGCGCTCGGCCAGCACCGCGGCGCCGCGCGCCTGCTGCGCGTCGAGCATGAATTCACGGGCCGCGGCGCGCACATGCGCGGGCGGCAGCGCCTCGCCCGGCAGCGCCCATTCGAGCAGCCGGTGCATCGCCTGGCCGAAGGCGGCAGCCCGCGCATCGACGGTAGCGCTTGCGGCTTTCCTGGTGGCCGGTGATTCCTTGGCCGCAGGCGCGAGCACGGGCATCTTCTTCATCGAGAAACTGCCGCCCCCGGTCTCCACCGGC
>NZ_JBFTPJ010001189.1:0-1477 GCF_056398445.1 Variovorax sp. 01T439_2 | reverse complement strand
GGTGATCGACATGTCCTCCATCGATCCGCCGTCCACGCGCCGGCTCGCGCAGACATTGCGCGAGCGCACGGGCATGGGCTTCGTGGATGCGCCGCTCTCGGGCGGCGCGCCCAAGGCGCTGCTCGGGCAACTGACGGTGATGGCGGGCGGCAGCGTGGAGGACGTGACGCGCGCCCGCGCCGTCATGGACAGCCTGTGCGCCAACTACACCCACATGGGCGAGAGCGGCGCCGGGCAGACCACCAAGCTGGTCAACCAGCTGCTGTGTGCCATCGGCTTCCAGGCCGTGGCCGAGGCGGTGCGAATCGCCGAAGCCGGCGGCGTCGATGCCTCGAAGCTGCCCGCGGCCCTCGCCGGCGGCCGCGCCGACAGCCAGATCCTGCGCGAGTTCGGTCCCAAGATGGCCGCGCGCGACTACACGCCGACAGGCCGCATCGACAACATGCTCAAGGATCTCGAGGCGGTCCAGGGTTTTGCGCAAGGCCAACGGCTGCCGTTGCCGCTTGCGGGCATCGTCTCGGAGCTGCATCGCACCTTCGTGGCGGCCGGCCTCGGGCCCGAGGACACCGCGGCCATGATGCGGCAGTTCGACGGCTATGCCCGCGGCTGAACACGCGCCGATTCCCATCCTGTCGAACTCAATCAAGGAAACGAAAAATCATGTTCATCCGCTGCGCGTTTTTCAAGGGGCGGGTCAAGCCCGGCATGGAGCAGGCTTTCGACCGCCACGTGCACGAGACGCTTGTGCCGCTGTGGACCCGCTTTCCCGGCGCGCTCGAAGTGCGCGTGCTGCGCCAGCTGGAAAGCGATGTGGGCGATCCCGAGCTCGCGATGGTGCTGTCCATCCGCTACGCGACCCGCGAAGACATCGCGCGCGCTCTCGATTCACCCGTTCGCTACGAAAGCCGCGAAGCGTCCAAGGCGCTCTTCGACATGTTCGACGGGACCGTTTTCCATACGGTCTTCAGCGCCGAGGAATTCGTGCTCCCCACCGCCTGACTGCGCTCACTGGCTCGCCGACGCGTGCAGGTCGCGCGGCAGCCGCAGCGTGCTCGCGCTGGCTCCCTCGGGGCAGGGGCCGTCGGAATAGATCGCGTTGCCCTCGGGCATGACGCACTTGCTCACCACGGTGACGGCGGGTGCCGCCCTGGCGGGCTCGACGGGAGCTTCGAAGTTCGCATTCGCCGGCGATGCGCGATGGAACACCGGCATGGCCGGCTCCACCGATGAACGTTTCACCGAATCCGGCAGCCCTAGGCGGCCGGCCGATTGGATGACCTCGACATAGGCCGGCATGACCGCAGGTGGCGTAGCCGGCGTGCGCGCCGCGTTCTCGTGCACCAGGTCTTTCAACGTCACGTAGAAGAGGGACACCGCCACCAGCGCCACCGCCAGGCACGGGGCCCAGTACCGTTCGGAGCCGCCGCGGGACGGCGAGGCCTCGCGCGGCTTGAAGGTGTCGATCCTGTGTTGCAGG
>NZ_JBFTPJ010001188.1:0-1482 GCF_056398445.1 Variovorax sp. 01T439_2 | reverse complement strand
GCCGAAGCCGAAGGTCGCAGCCAGCCGGATGGTGCCCACCAGCTCGTTCTGCCGCTCGCCAAGTTCGCTTTCGAGCGCGGCAAAGCCTTCGAGCAACGCCCTCGCGTGCAGGCAGACCGCTTCGCCCTCGGCCGTCACGCTGAGGCGGCGCGTGGTGCGCTCGAACAGCCGCTGGCCCAGCCGCGCCTCGAGCGCACCGAGCCGCTTGGTCACGACCGAGGGCACCACGTCCAGCGTGGCGGAGGCGCCCGCCAGGCTTCCCTGGTCGCGGATCGCCAGCACCAGCTCGAGATCGCCGCGGTCCATCGACAATGGATTCATGCCAGATTGGAAAGTATGAATTGGTTGATTGTTGCTTGATGATCGATGGAGCGCAACGCACAATCGCCGCGTGACTGCTTCTCTCTTCGACTTTCCGAGATTCGACATCGAGCGCAACGGCGTGCGCGTGCATGGCCGCATCGGCGGGCGCGGCGCGCCCCTGCTGCTCTTGCACGGGCATCCGCAGACGCACCTGATCTGGCATCGCGTGGCGCCGGCGCTCGCCGAGCGGTTCACGGTGGTGGCGGTGGACCTGCGCGGCTATGGCGACTCCGGCCGCCCCGCGGACGATGCCGGCCACGTGGCCTACAGCAAGCGCGAAATGGCGCTCGATGCACTCGCCGCCATGCGCCATCACGGCTTCGAGCGCTTCGGCGTGCTGGCGCACGACCGCGGCGCGCGTGTCGCGCATCGGCTGGCCGCCGACCATGCGGCGGCCGTCGAGCGCATGCTGCTGCTGGACATCGCGCCCACGCTCTCGATGTACCAGAACACCACCGAGGCCTTTGCGCGCGCCTACTGGCACTGGTTCTTCCTGATCCAACCGCCGCCGCTGCCCGAGGCCTTGATCGCCTCCGACCCGGTGCGCTACGTGCGCAGCGTGATGGGCGGGCGCCACGCGGGGCTCGCGCCTTTCGCGCCCGAGGTGCTGGCCGAATACGAGCGCTGCGCCGCCATTCCGGGCACGGCCGAATCGATCTGCGGCGACTACCGCGCGTCCGCCACCATCGATCTGGTGCACGACCGCGCCGACATCGCCGCCGGCCGCAAGCTTGCGCAGCCGCTGCGCGTGCTCTGGGGCGAGCACGGCGCGGTGGGCCGCTGCTTCGATGTGCTCTCGCTCTGGCGCGAATGCGCCGCCCAGGTTTCGGGCCGCGCCTTGCCGTGCGGCCACTACATACCGGAGGAGGCCCCGGGCGAACTGCTCGCCGAGGCGCTCCAGTTTTTCACTTCCCCTCTCCAGCAAGAAGGAACCAGACCATGACCACCCACAGAATCGCAGTCATCGCCGGCGACGGCATCGGCAAGGAAACCATGCCCGAAGGCCTGCGCGTGGTCGATGCCGCGGCGCGCAAGTTCGGCATCGACCTGAAGTTCGACCACTTCGACTTCTCGAGTTGGGACTACTGCGAGAAGCACGGCAAGATGCCGGCAAGATGC
>NZ_JBFTPJ010001187.1:0-1483 GCF_056398445.1 Variovorax sp. 01T439_2 | reverse complement strand
AGGATGGCCAGCGCGCCCACGTAGACGATGTTCTTGAACAGCTGGCGCTGCCGCGGGTCCTGGTAGACGGCGTTGCAGATCTCGGTCAGCGGCATGCCGATCACGCGGACGTCGCTGCGGAACTTCGAGGGCGGCAGCGGCCGCGTGCTGTCGTAGAACAGGTAGCCGCCGGGCTCCAGCTCGGCCACGTCGGCGTCCCAGGTCTGCGGGTTCATCGCCACCATCATGTCGGTGCCGCCGCGCCGGCCCAGGTGGCCGTCTTCGGTCACGCGCACCTCGTACCAGGTCGGCAGGCCCTGGATGTTGCTCGGGAAGATGTTGCGCGGGCTCACCGGCACGCCCATGCGCAGGATGGCCTTGGCGAACAGCTCGTTGGCCGAGGCCGATCCCGAGCCGTTGACGTTGGCGAACTTGATGACGAAATCGTTGACCGCCTCAATTTGTGGAATGGCGCTCATGCAGTGGCCCCCTGCCCCGCAGGTGTCATCTTCAGCAGGAACTTCTGCATATCCCAGGCGCCCGTGGGGCAACGCTCGGCGCACAGGCCGCAGTGCAGGCAGACGTCCTCGTCCTTGACCATCACCCGGCCCGTCTTGAGCCCGCCCGAAACATACAGGTCCTGCGCCAGGTTGAGCGCCGGCGCCTTGAGCCGCTGGCGCAGATCCGCCTCGTCGCCGTTGGTGGTGAAGCTGATGCAGTCCATCGGGCAGATGTCCACGCAGGCATCGCATTCGATGYAGGCGGATTCGGTGAACACCGTCTGCACATCGCAGTTCAGGCAGCGCTCGGCCTCCTTGAAGGCGGTGGCGGCGTCGAAGCCCAGTTCCACCTCCACCGCGATGCTGGCCAGCGCCTTCTCGGCCTTGGCCCACGGCACCTTGTAGCGCAGGTCGTTGGAGGTGTCGTTGTCGTAGCTCCACTCGTGGATGCCCATCTTCTGCGACACCAGGTTGGTCATGGGCGCCGGGCGCACATACACCGGCTCGGCGCGCAGCAGCCGGTCGATCGACACCGCCGCCTCGTGGCCGTGGGCCACGGCCGTGATGATGTTCTTGGGGCCGAAGGCCGCATCGCCGCCGAACAGCACATGGGGCACCGTCGACTGGAAGGTGTTCTTGTCGAGCACGGGCAGGCCCGAGGTGTCGAAGGCGAGGCCGCAGTCGCGCTCGATCCACGGAAAGGCGTTCTCCTGACCCACCGCCACCAGCACCTCGTCGCATTCGAACCAGGCATCGGGCTCGCCGGTGGGCACCAGCGTGCGGCGGCCCTGCGCGTCGTACTCGGCGCGGACCCGCTCGAAGGTCATGCCCAGCAGCCGGCCCTCGTCGTGGACAAAGGCCTTGGGCACATGGAAGTCGATGATCGGAATGCCTTCGTGCTGCGCGTCTTCCTTCTCCCAGGGCGAGGCCTTCATGTCGTCGAAGCCGCTGCGCACGATCACCTTCACGTCGCTGCCGCCCAGGCGCCGGGCCGAGCGGCAGCA
>NZ_JBFTPJ010001186.1:0-1485 GCF_056398445.1 Variovorax sp. 01T439_2 | reverse complement strand
CTCGATGAACAGCTGCGTCTGGCCTGTCTTGAGCGCCAGCGCCTCGAGCTCGCGGATGCGCACCTGGCGCTCGCCGGCGTCCTGCGGCAGGTAGCCGACGAAGGCGAAGTTCTGCCCGTTGAGGCCGCTTGCGGCCAGTGCCAGCAGCAGCGAGACGGGGCCGGTGAGCGGCACCACGGCAATGCCCAGGTCGTGCGCGGCGCGCGCCACCGAGGAGCCGGGATCGGCCACCGCCGGCATGCCGGCCTCGCTCAGCAGGCCGATGTCGTGGCCTTCGAGCGCGGCGGTCAGCAGCGGCCGGGCGTCGAACTGGCCGGCATGGTCGCCCTTCTTGTGCACCTCGCGCGGCAGTTCGCGGATGTCCTGCGCCTGCAGCGGCGCCGCCAGCGGCGCGACGGCATCGATCCGCTTCAGGTAGGCGCGGGCCGACTTGGCGTTCTCGCAGATCCAGTGGGTGATCCCGGCGGCGGTCTGGATCGTGCCCAGGGGCAGGGCGTCCTGCAGCGGCGCCTGGGTGTCGCAGCCGAAGTCGAGCGGCGCGGGAACGAGGTAGAGCTTGCCGGGCGTCACAGGAGTTCGACCCCCGCGGCGCGCAGCATCCGGCAGGTGCGGATCAAGGGCAGGCCGACGAGGGCCGTCGGGTCGTCGCTGTCGATCGCGCTCAGCAGGGCGATGCCGAGGCCTTCGCTCTTGGCGCTGCCTGCGCAGTCGTAGGGCTGCTCGGCTTGCAGGTACTGCTCGATGGCCGCGTCGCTGAGTTCGCGGAACACCACCCGCACCGGCGCCAGGTCGCGCTGGACGAAACCGGTGGCCTCGCAGACGACAGCCACCGCGGTCTGGAACACCAGCGTCTGGCCGCGCATCCGGCGCAGCTGGGCCGTGGCGCGCGCGTGGTCGCCGGGCTTGCCGAGCGCCTCGCCCGCCAACTCGGCCACCTGGTCCGAGCCGATGACCACGGCTTCGGGAAAGCGGGCGGCCACGGCGCGCGCCTTTTCGAGCGCCAGCCGCTCGGCCAGCTCGCGCGGCGTTTCACCGTCCAGCGCCGTTTCGTCGACTTCAGGCGGCTGTACATCGAAGGGCAGGTGCAGGCGGTTCAGCAGTTCGCGCCGGTAGCGCGAGGTCGAGGCGAGGATCAAGGGGCGTTGCATGGGCCAGATTGTGCGGGAGCCGCGCAAAACCCTCAGGCATGCCGTTGGGGCGGTGAAGCGGCCGGCGCGCTAGACTGGCGTGGATGAAGAGAGAATTTGTTCCCCAACGGCTCGACGTGGCCGGCTTTGCCGCCGCTGCCGCCACCCTCGGCGCCACCGACCCGGTGCCCAACTATGTGCGCCTTGCCGCCGAACTGGCGGCCCCGGCGCCCGACGCCGTGGTCCGCTGGACGGCGACCGGCGAAGAGCGCCCGGGCGCCGATGGCAAGGCCGTGCCCTGGCTCCATCTGGAAGCCGAAGCGACCGTGCCGCTGACCTGCCAGCGCTGCCTGACGCC
>NZ_JBFTPJ010001185.1:0-1485 GCF_056398445.1 Variovorax sp. 01T439_2 | reverse complement strand
GGCATGGACAGGGCTGCAAGGGCCCGGCCGTTCTTCTTCTCAGTCATCCGAGCGAGAAACGACCAGGAGGCTCATGAACAACGCCCCGAGGAACATGCCGACTAACAAGGTGAATGCTGTGATCACAATGGTCTCCGCTAAATTTGATATTTTCAAATCAAACGTAACCTTGTGTACGCATCCAAGTTACCTTTTGAATCGTTTTTGACGTGAAAGTGTGACTTTTGCTACACCTTGGGGCCGAAAGCCAGCGGCGCATCGTTGCTCTTGGGCGGACGGCCTGGATACAGGTACCTGGAATACTCGCCCGACTGGCCGTACAGCCGTGTCGCGAGTTCCACGGGGTCCTCGTTGCGGTGTTTCTCATAGAGCACAGGGCCCCAGATGATGAATCCATCGATGCTCAGTGAATGAGGTGCCGGCTCGATGGCCTTCCATGCATGTGCGAACTTTGAAATCCATGCCAGTGCTTCGGCCAGCGCATGGTTGCGAGCAGGGGAGGTGGTGGGTTCGGATCTCGACATGGCGGTTATCCTTTGTGAAAAGACTGTACAAATATAAGGGGTATCCTCTTAGCTCCAGAAGGTCTGAGTGACTGGATGAATATACAGTTATCCTATCCTTTTCGGCGCTGTTTTGCACCCGCCTGAATCACCTGCTGATAGGTCACCGGTGGGGTGACCACGGCCTGCTGCAAGAGTCGGTAGAACAACATGCCGCGCGAGCTTGAGGTGCGACGGTTGAAGCGGAAGACGAACTCATCGAGATAGGCGTCCAGATGTTCGGGCTGCACCGAGCCATGATGCGTACCCAGAATCCAGCGCTTGATCAGTGCGGCCACGCGGTGGACGCCGGCCATCGACACATGGGCCGGCACCTGCGAGCCGAGCACCACCGTGCGCTTGTGCTCATAGCCGAGATCCTTCAGTGAACGATAGGCCGCAGAGCCATCGGTGCGCACCTGGGCGCCTGGCTCAACGTTCTCCTGCACAAATGGGATCACATGGGTGGCGGAGTCCTTGGGGATGCGGCGCAGGCGGATCCGGCCGAATCCCTTGGGCTCCAGCACCTCCACAGCCAGGACGACGAGCACCTGAGAGGTACTGTTCTTGCGCCCCTGGGGAGAAATCGGATTCTCGCGGTCGCTCAGCGCCAGATAGGTCTCATCAACCTCGACCGTGCCCTTGAGCCGATCCCGCTCGGGCCGCACCATAGCGCGGCGCAAACGGTGCAGCATGGTCCAGGCGGTCTGGTAGCTGCCCAGGCCCAGCACACGCTGCAGGCCCAAGGCACTGACGCCTTGCTTCTGGTTGGTCAGATACCAAGCCGCGGCCAGCCACACACGCAGTGGCGTGCGGGTCTTGTCGAAGATCGTACCGGCAGTCACCGTGGTCTGGTGCTGTGCAGCTGCGGCACATCAGGCGGGTGCGGCTGGCACGGTACGCCCTGCGGCACATCAGGCGGGTGCGGCTGGCACGGTACGCC
>NZ_JBFTPJ010001184.1:0-1486 GCF_056398445.1 Variovorax sp. 01T439_2 | reverse complement strand
GCCGCGTTGGTCGTCATGCTCGAGGACACGGCCACCAGCGTGTAGCCGTCGGGCGCGGCCTTGGCGACCTGGCCGGTGCCGGTGTTGCCGCTCGCGCCGGGACGGTTGTCGATGATCACCGGCTGCTTGAGCTCGTCGCCCAGTTCCTTGGCCACCTGGCGCGCGAAAGTGTCGTTCGAGCCCCCCGCCGGATAGGGCACCACGATGGTGACGGGCTTGCTCGGGTAGGCCGCGGCCTGTGCGAACGCGCCGCCGCTCAACAGCAATCCGCCGGCAAAGGCGGCCACGGCGAGCGCGCGCAGGCGAAAGGGCGAGTGAGAGTGAATGTGCATCTGTCTTGTCTCCTGGTCTTATCTGAAARAGGCTCAGCCCGGCAGCAGGCCGAGGCTGCGCGCGCTCGCAACGATGGCGCGCGCGCGGATCACGAAAGGCATGTCGATCATCTTTCCGTCCACCACATAGGCGCCCACGCCGCCGGCGTCGGCCGCGCGGGCAGCCTCGACCACCTTGCATGCGTGCGCGATCTCCTCGTCGGTGGGACGGAACACCTCGTTGGCGATCGCGATCTGGCTCGGGTGGATGCAGGTCTTGCCGAGGAAGCCGAGGTTGCGCGCGAGCATGGCTTCGGCGCGGAATCCCTCGGCGTCGCGGATGTCCGCGAAGGCGCCGTCGTAGGCATAGACGCCCGCCTCGCCCGCCGCCATGCGCACCGCGAACATCGCCTGCTGGATCGCGGCCGGCTCGCGCCGCGCAATGCCCAGCGGTTCGAACAGGTCGCCCAGGCCCAGCTGCAGGCCCGCCAGGCGCGGATGCGCGAGCGCAAGCTCGGCCGCGGTGCGCAAGGCCGCGGGCGCCTCGATGTTCAGCAGCAGGCCGATCGGCGTGCCCACGCCATTGGTGCGCTCGGCGCGTTCGATCGCCTCGACCGCGCTGCGCACATGGGCCGCGCTTTCGGGCTTCGGGATGTTGATCAGGTGCACGCCGGGCTGCGCCACGGCCACAACGTCCTCCGCGAAATGCGGCGTGTCCATCGCGTTGACGCGAACGATCACGGTCTTGCCCGACGCGGCCGTGCCGCCGCCGTGCAGCAGCAGCTGCCGCACGGCGTCGCGCGCCTCGCCCTTGCGCGGCTCGGACACCGCGTCTTCCAGGTCGAAACAGACGCCGTCCGCTGCGCTGCCCAGCGCCTTGGCGAACAGCTCGGGGCGCGTGCCGGGAACGAAGAGTTTGCTTCTCATGCGCCGCAGTGTGTGCGGTTCACGAGATCGAAAAAACACAGGCTCCCTATGATCAGATGATAGAAAATTTATCATTCATGGAAACAGCCTACCTGCAAAGCTTTCTTCTGGTGGTGGAATCGGGCTCCATGTCGGAGGCCGCGCGCCGCCTCGACCTGACGCCCGCGGCCGTGGCGCAGCAGATCCGCACGCTGGAGCGCGAACTCGGCGCGCCGCTGCTGGCGCGCGCCGGCCGCACGGTGCAGCCC
>NZ_JBFTPJ010001183.1:0-1487 GCF_056398445.1 Variovorax sp. 01T439_2 | reverse complement strand
TCCAAAGGGGCCGTGGTGAGCCTGACCCGCTCGCTGGCGCTGGAATATGCGCGCAAGGGCATCACCGTGAATGCCATCGCCCCGGGCATCGTCGAAACGCCGCTGTTTGAAACGCTCACCGAAGAGGTCAGGCAAGGTCTTCACAAGACCGTGCCGATGGAGCGCATCGGCCAGCCAGAAGACATCGGTCGTGCCGTTCGATTCTTCGCGGAGCCAGGCTCCAGCTACGTCACGGGGCAGCTGCTTTACGTTTGCGGCGGACGCAGTCTCAGCAGTCCGTCGGTGTAACGACCGATGCGAATCCACGAAGAACATCCAACGAGATCGAAGGTCGCATGCTCGCAAATGCATTGAGCGGATTGAAGGTGATCGACTTCACACAGGTCATGGCCGGCCCAACGTGCACACTGTGCTTGGCCGACCTCGGTGCCGATGTCGTGAAGGTGGAATCACCCACAGGCGATCTCTCGCGAGCGCTCTCGCCCTGGGTTCATGGCGAGGGCATTCCCTTCCTGGCACTCAATCGCAACAAGCGCAGCATCGTGCTCGATCTCAAGCAGCCGGCCCACAGGCGAGCGGCGCTGCAGCTGGTCGCGCAGGCGGACGTGTTGGTGGAGAGCTTCCGCCCGGGCGTGATGGAACGCCTGGGGCTTGACTACGCCACGGCGGCTGCGGCCAATCCGCGGCTGATCTATTGCTCCGTCTCCGCGTACGGTCAGCACGGGGCCGCCAAGGACCTACCCGGGGTGGACGGCGTGCTGCAAGCCGTCAGCGGCCTCATGAGTGTCACCGGCGCGTCCGGCGGCGAGCCGTGCAAGGTGCCGGTGCCCGTGGTCGATCTTGTCACGGGGTCGTTCGCGACCATCTCGATCCTGGCTGCCCTCGCGCAGCGCCAACGCACCGGGCTGGGCCAGCACGTGGAAGCAAGCATGTTCGCCAGCGCCATCGCGCTGCAGCATGTGAGTTTCGCGTCCTATTTCGCAGACGGCCATGTGCCCGGCCCGCAGGGAAACGCCGCGCCGTATTCGACGCCGAACGAGGCCTTGCGTTGCGCCGACGGGTGGATCATGGTGGCGGCCTATCACCCCGCGCGATGGCAGGCCTTGTGTGCCGCCATCGGTGCGCCTGAGCTCGCGTCGGACCCGCGCTTTGCCGAGAACAAGGATCGGTTGCAGCACCGCGAGG
This sequence comes from Variovorax sp. 01T439_2, assembly GCF_056398445.1. Taxonomy (NCBI): domain Bacteria; kingdom Pseudomonadati; phylum Pseudomonadota; class Betaproteobacteria; order Burkholderiales; family Comamonadaceae; genus Variovorax; species Variovorax sp. 01T439_2. The sequence continues at coordinate 302 of NZ_JBFTPJ010001183.1, read as the reverse complement.
TGCTGTTGCGCCTGCTCGAAGCACGCATGCTTGCGCATCCCCGTGCCTTCTGGCTCGAGCAGTTCGCGGCCGTGGACATCATCTGCGGGCCGATCAACAACTATGCCGAGGTCGCGCGGTCCGCGCCCTTCGTTGACGCGGCGCTCACAGAAACCTTGCAGCACCCGGTCGCAGGTGCGTTGACGCTGCCACGCAGCGTCATCGGTGCGGTTGGCGAGCGGCCCCAGGCGCGACGAGCTGCTCCCACACTCGGACAGCACACCCGCGAGGTGTTGGTCGAACTGGGCATGCCGCCGGAAAAC
>NZ_JBFTPJ010001182.1:0-1492 GCF_056398445.1 Variovorax sp. 01T439_2 | reverse complement strand
TTTCAACCCTCTTGCGAGGGCGGACTTTCCGGCTCCCACCCCTGACCTTCATCAGCCTTGACTGGCTCGGCGTCACACAAGACGCCAAGCGGGCCGATGCCACTGCGCCGTGTATGGCGCTTATTGTTTCCAATGAATTTTGACGAACTGAAGCTGGCTCCCGCCATCTTGAAGGCTGTGCACGAGCACGGTTACGACACCCCCACCCCCATCCAGGCGCAAGCCATTCCCGCGGTCCTCGAAGGCCACGACCTGCTGGGCGGCGCCCAGACCGGCACCGGCAAGACCGCTGCCTTCACGCTGCCCATGCTGCACAAGCTCAGCACGGGCGCGAGCGCCACCAACAAGTTCGGCGGCATCGGCATCCGTGCGCTGGTGCTCACGCCCACGCGCGAACTCGCGGCCCAGGTCGAAGAGTCGGTGCGCACCTACGGCAAGTACCTGGAGCTCGACTCCACCGTGATCTTCGGCGGCGTGGGCATGAACCCGCAGATCAGCAAGCTCAAGAAGGGCGTCGACATCCTCGTGGCCACCCCCGGCCGCCTGCTCGACCTGCAGCAGCAGGGCATGCTCGACCTGAGCCAGGTCCAGATGCTGATCCTCGACGAAGCCGACCGCATGCTCGACATGGGCTTCATCCATGACGTGAAGAAGATCCTGGCCCTGGTGCCCAAGGAAAAGCAGAGCCTGCTGTTCTCGGCCACCTTCAGCGACGAGATCCGCGACCTGGCCGCCACGCTGCTCAAGAACCCGCAGAGCATCCAGGTGACGCCGCGCAACACCACCGTGCAGCGCATCACCCAGGTGATCCACCCGGTGGGCCGCGGCAAGAAGAAAGCGCTGCTCGCGCACATCATCAACGAGAACAAGTGGAGCCAGGTGCTCGTGTTCACGCGCACCAAGTTCGGCGCCAACAGCGTGGCCGAATTCCTCACCAAGAACGGCATCGAGGCGATGGCGCTGCACGGCAACAAGAGCCAGAGTGCCCGCACCCAGGCGCTGGCCGGCTTCAAGAGCGGCGACATCCGCGCGCTGGTGGCCACCGACATCGCGGCCCGCGGCATCGACATTGACGAGCTGCCGCACGTCGTGAACTACGAGATCCCGAACGTCAGCGAAGACTACGTGCACCGCATCGGCCGCACCGGCCGCGCCGGTTCGAGCGGCGAGGCCGTGAGCTTCGTCTGCATGGACGAAGAAGGCTTCATGCAGGAAATCGAACGCTTCACCAAGCAGACGATCCCGGTGCAGTTCGTCGAAGGCTTCGGCCCCGAGGAAGGCGAACGCGCCGAGCCGATCGCCATGGGTCGCCAGACGATCTGGGGCGGCGCCGGCCGTCCGCCGAGCCGCGACGTGATGCAGGCGGCCGCCAAGGCTGCCCGCACCGAGATGCTGCAGCGCATCCGCGAGAACAAGGCCGGCCAAGGCGGCGGCGAGCGCGCCGGCGGTGGTGGCGGCGGCAACGGCGGCGGCCAACGCCGCGGTGGCGGCC
>NZ_JBFTPJ010001181.1:0-1492 GCF_056398445.1 Variovorax sp. 01T439_2 | reverse complement strand
CCGTCTCCCACCGGCTTCCTCCACCTGGGCACGGCCCGCACCGCGCTCTACTCGTGGGCCTATGCACGCCATCACGGCGGCGAGTTCGTGCTGCGCATCGAGGACACCGACGTGGCCCGCTCCACGCAGGACTCGACCGACCAGATCCTGGCTTCGATGCACTGGCTCGGCCTGGACTACGACGAAGGCCCCATCTACCAGATGCAGCGCCTGGAGCGCTACCGCGAAGTCATCGCACAGATGCTCGCGGCCGGCACGGCCTATCACTGCTACTGCACGCCGGCCGAGCTCGATGAAATGCGCGAGGCGCAGCGCGCGCGCGGCGAGAAGACCCTGTACGACCGCCGCTGGCGCCCCGAGCCCGGCAAGACGCTGCCGCCCGTGCCCGAAGGCGTGYCGCCGGTGGTGCGCTTTTGCAATCCGCCCGAAGGCGACGTGAGCTGGAACGACCTCGTCAAGGGCGAGATCACCATCAACAACCGCGAGATCGACGACCTCATCATCCTGCGTCCCGACGGTGTGCCCACCTACAACTTCGCGGTGGTGGTCGACGACTGGGACATGGCCATCACGCACGTGTTCCGCGGCGACGAGCACATCAACAACACGCCGTGGCAGATCAACATCTTCCGCGCGCTTGGTGCGCCGCTGCCTGCGTTCGGCCACGTGCCGGTGATCCTGGGCGACGACGGGCAGAAGCTCTCGAAGCGCCGTGGCGCGGTGAGCGTCACCGCCTATGAAGAGAACGGCTACCTGCCCGAAGCCATGCTCAACTACCTGGCGCGCCTGGGCTGGAGCCATGGCGACGACGAGCTCTTCACGCGCGAGCAGATGGTGAGCTGGTTCGACGGCTCGCACCTTTCGAAGAGCCCGGCGCAATGGGATGCCGCGAAGCTCGCGTGGGTCAACGCGCAGTACATCAAGGCCAAGCCCGACGCGGAGCTTGCACCGCTCGTGGCCGCGCAGCTGAGTAAGCGCGGCATCGAGGCCGACGATCGCCTGTCCGCCATCTGCGCACTTTTCAAGGACCGCTGCGAAACCACGGTCGCGCTGGCCGACTGGGCCGCCGCGTTCTACGCGGACGTGGCGCCGAGCGAAGCCGATCTAGCGCAGCACGTCACCGATGCAGTGAAACCCGTCATCGCAACCCTCGCCGAGAAGCTCGCGGGCGTGGCGTGGGAAAAAGTTTCCATCGCTGCGGCCATCAAGGAAGTCCTGGCCGCGCATTCGGTGAAAATGCCCGTGTTGGCCATGCCGGTTCGCGTCCTCCTGATGGGAACACCGCAGACGCCGTCCCTCGATTCGGTGCTCGCGATCTTTTCTCGTGAAAAAGTTATCGAGCGTTTGAAAAGGGCCTGATTTTTCGGTCTATAATTTGAGGCTCGACAGCGACGCAGGGTGATTCTGAAAAGAAGAGCCTGAAAGTCAAATGGGGGTATAGCTCAGCTGGGAGAGCGCTTGCATGGCATGCAAGAGGTCATCGGTTCGATCC
>NZ_JBFTPJ010001180.1:0-1496 GCF_056398445.1 Variovorax sp. 01T439_2 | reverse complement strand
TCTTCTCCAGGTTCTACGACAGCCTGGACATCGGCCAGGCCGGCGCCGTGGCGCTGGTGCTCGAGAACGGAACCATGATGACCCGGCGGCCCTACAGCCCCGACATGGTGGGACGGAACATGCTGGAGACCCAGCTCTTTCGCTCCTACGCCGCGCATGGGCCGGTCGGCACGGCCTACATCAAGTCGGCGCAGGACGGCGTGACACGGTTGAACAGCTTCCGGCGCCTGGACAACTACCCGCTGTTCGTTTCCGCGGCGCTGTCCAAGGACGAGATCCTGGCCAACTGGTGGCGCGACACGCTGTGGCATTCGGGCGGCGTCGTTCTGCTGAGCCTGATCGTCGGCTTCATCGGATGGCGCCTGGTGCGGCAGTTCCAGCTCCAGACCCGCACCGAGGCCGAGCTGCGGCAGGCGCGCGATGCGCTCGAAACGCTCAACAAGACCCTCAACACCCTGGCCATGGAAGACGGCCTGACCGGGCTCGCGAACCGCAGGCAGTTCGACGTGGCGCTGGACAGCGAATACAGCCGCGCCGCGCGCAACGCGAGCACGCTGGCGCTGATCATGATGGATGTGGATTGCTTCAAGCAATACAACGACATCTACGGCCATGCGGCGGGCGACGAGTGCCTGCAGACCATCGGCCGCACCATCGCGCGCGTCGCGTCGCGGCGCCCGGGAGATCTTGCGGCGCGCTATGGCGGAGAAGAGCTGGCGGTGCTGCTGCCGAACACCGACGTGGCGGGCGCCGTGATGCTGGCCGAACGCATCCGCAGCGCCGTGCGCGAGCTGAAGATCGAACATGCGGGCACCGCCGACGGATTCGTGACGCTGAGCGCCGGCGTGGATGCGCTCAGTCCCCAGGCCGGCATCGGCGGCCAGCCCAAGGAGCTGATCCGGTCCGCGGACAAGGCGCTGTACGCCGCCAAGTCGGGCGGGCGCAACCGCGTGTGCGCCTCGACGGGACAGCCGCTGGCGGCGTGACGCGGGTCTGAGCCTCAGCCCGCCTTCCCTCGGCTTCGAAGAAGCCTTCCGCGGCTCTACGCAGGGTAAACCCCAGTACTTGGCCCCTTGATTCCACCCGCGATGATTCAGTACACTGATTGTCGTTCAGTGTACTGAATCCAGGAGCGCCGGCAATGTACTTGGCTGCCCTGCACAAGGAGACAAAATTTGACCCACGATCTACGCAAGACCTTCGATGAAGGCCCCATGAGCCGCTTCCAGTGGAGCGCGATCACGATCTGCATCACGCTGATCATGCTCGACGGCTTCGACGTGCTGGTCATGGCCTTCACCGCGGCCAGCGTGTCGGCCGAGTGGAAGCTCAGCGGCGCGCAGCTCGGCGTGCTGTTCAGTGCCGGCCTGTTCGGCATGGCTGCCGGCTCGCTGTTCCTCGCGCCGCTGGCCGACCGCTTCGGACGGCAAACCGTCATCCTGCTGTGCCTGGTGGTGATCGCGCTCGGCATGGGGCTGTCGGCGCTGTCCCAGAGC
>NZ_JBFTPJ010001179.1:0-1496 GCF_056398445.1 Variovorax sp. 01T439_2 | reverse complement strand
GATCCCGGCCGGTGAAGAGGCGCGCGAGGCGCGCAGCGACCTGCCCACGCCGCTGGAAATCAAGACCAACCTCGACAACTACGTGATCGGCCAGGAGCCGGCCAAGCGCATGCTGTCGGTGGCGGTCTACAACCACTACAAGCGCCTGCGCCACAAGGAAAAGGCCAAGGGCGACGACGTCGAGCTCAGCAAGAGCAACATCCTCCTGATCGGCCCCACGGGCTCGGGCAAGACGCTGCTCGCGCAAACGCTCGCGCGCATGCTCGACGTGCCCTTCGTGATGGCCGACGCCACCACGCTGACCGAAGCCGGCTACGTGGGCGAGGACGTCGAGAACATCATCCAGAAGCTGCTGCAGAGCTGCAACTACGAAGTCGAGCGCGCCCAGCGCGGCATCGTCTACATCGACGAAATCGACAAGATCTCGCGCAAGTCGGACAACCCGTCGATCACGCGCGACGTGTCGGGCGAGGGCGTGCAGCAGGCGCTGCTCAAGCTCATCGAAGGCACCATGGCCAGCGTGCCGCCGCAGGGCGGGCGCAAGCACCCGAACCAGGACTTCCTGCAGATCGACACGACCAACATCCTGTTCATCTGCGGCGGCGCCTTTGCCGGCCTCGAGAAGGTCATCGAGAACCGCACCGAGGCCTCGGGCATCGGCTTCGGCGCTTCGGTCAAGAGCAAGGCGCAGCGCAGCATCACCGAGGTGTTCCGCGAGGTCGAGCCCGAAGACCTGATCAAGTTCGGCCTGATCCCCGAACTGGTGGGCCGCATGCCCGTGGTGGCCTCGCTGGCCGAGCTCAGCGAAGACGCGCTGGTGCAGATCCTGACCGAGCCCAAGAACGCCGTGGTCAAGCAGTTCACCAAGCTGCTGCAGATGGAAGGCGTCGACCTGGAGATTCGTCCCGCGGCGCTCAAGGCCATTGCACGCAAGGCGCTGGCCCGCAAGACCGGCGCGCGGGGCCTGCGTTCGATCCTCGAACAGTCGCTGATCGACACCATGTTCGAGCTGCCGAATGCCACCAACGTCGACAAGGTTGTGGTCGAGGAATCCACAATTGATGARAACAAGCCGCCGCTGCTCGTGTACCGCGAAGCGGCCAAGAAGGCCTGAGTGAACGCGGCGCCGGCACTTTCCAGCAAGGCGTCCGGCGCCTTCGACAAAGACCGGGTGCACGGGCTTGAAATGCCCGAACACCCATCCATCTTTGCCTGATCAATCAAAGGATATTCATGTCCGGTCATACCCCCCTGCCTGCCGACGCGATCGACCTGCCGCTGCTGCCGCTGCGCGACGTGGTCGTGTTCCCTCACATGGTGATCCCGCTGTTCGTGGGTCGCCCCAAGAGCATCAAGGCGCTCGAACTGGCCATGGAGGCCGAGCGCCGCATCATGCTGGTGGCCCAGAAGGCCGCCGCCAAGGACGAGCCCTCGGTCGAGGACTCATGCTGGTGGCCCAGAAGGCCGCCGCCAAGGACGAGCCCTCGGTCGAGGAC
>NZ_JBFTPJ010001178.1:0-1497 GCF_056398445.1 Variovorax sp. 01T439_2 | reverse complement strand
TGGTTCGGCATCTTCATCGTGCTGGTGGTCGAGATGGCGCAGATCACGCCGCCCGTGGGCTTCAACCTGTTCGTGCTGCAGGGCATGACCGGAAAAGACCTGCTCTACATCGCACGCGTCACGCTGCCGATGTTCTTCCTGATGGTGGCGGCCGTGCTGATCATCTACTTCGTGCCGCAGCTGGTCACCTGGCTGCCGCAGCAGATGGCGCCCTGAACAGCGCCGGCTGTGCCCCGACAATAGGCCCATGCTGCTTCCGATTCTTGCCATCTGCATGGGGGCCTCCGTGGGCGCGCTGGCGCGCTGGGGCCTTGCGCTGTGGTTCGGCGCGGGCGGGTTCATGCCCTGGGGCACGCTGGCCGCCAACCTGGTCGGAGGCTACCTCGTCGGCGTGGCCATTGCCTCGTTCCATCTGCTGCCCGACCTCGATCCGGCCTGGCGGCTCGCGCTGGTCACGGGCTTTCTCGGCGGCCTGACGACCTTCTCGAGCTTCTCGGCCGAGGTCGTGACCATGCTTCTCGAAGGCCGGCCGGGCGTGGCGCTGCTCACGGCAGCAGCCCACCTCGGCGGATCGCTGTTCCTGACCTGGCTGGGCATACGCAGCGTGCAGGCCCTGGCCGCCTGATCGATCCATCGCCAGCCTGCAAGGCCGTCGATCTTCGCGGGTTTCCGGGGGAATCCTCCGAGGGGTCGATCGATAGAATCGGCCGCAATGCCCCTGGTCTTTCTCGTCGCACTCCCCTTCATTGCCAGCGTGCTGGCCGCGTTGATGCCGTCGAACGCGCGCAACCGGGAGTCGACGCTGGCGGGGCTCGTGGCACTGGGCTGCGCGCTGCAGACCGCATGGTTCTTTCCCCAGATCGCGCGCGGCAACGTGCTGCGCCAGGAGATCGCGTGGCTGCCCGAGCTCGGGCTCAACCTCGTGTTCCGCATGGATGGCTTTGCCTGGCTGTTCTGCATGCTGGTGCTCGGCATCGGCGCGCTGGTGGTGCTCTATGCGCGCTATTACATGTCGGCGTCCGATCCGGTGCCGCGCTTCTTCTCTTTCTTTCTCGCCTTCATGGGCGCGATGACGGGCGTGGTGCTCTCGGGCAACCTGATCCAGCTGGTGCTGTTCTGGGAGCTCACCAGCCTGTTCTCCTTCCTGCTGATCGGCTACTGGCACCACCGGCGCGACGCGCGGCGCGGCGCGCGCATGGCGCTCACGGTCACCGGTGCCGGCGGGCTTTGTTTGCTCGCGGGCGTGATCGTGCTGGGCCGCATCGCGGGCAGCTACGAGCTCGACGTGGTGCTCGCCTCGGGCAATGAGATCCGCGCGCATGCGCTCTATCCGGCGGCCCTGGTGCTGATATTGCTGGGCGCCTTCACCAAGAGCGCGCAGTTCCCGTTCCACTTCTGGCTGCCGCGCGCCATGGCGGCGCCCACGCCGGTCTCGGCCTACCTGCATTCGGCCACCATGGTGAAGCTCGGCGTGTTCCTGATGGCGCGGCTGTGGCC
>NZ_JBFTPJ010001177.1:0-1497 GCF_056398445.1 Variovorax sp. 01T439_2 | reverse complement strand
GTTCGGCTGGGCGATCGCGAGCGCGCGTGCCGAGGCGCGGCCGGGCAAGATCGCCTGCGAAGGTTCGGCGGGCTAGGGCCGCTGCGGCGCGGTGCGCTCGCGCATCAGCGAGGCAAACTTCCGCAGCTCGGCCGCATTCAGGTCCGACACCGCCCACGCCTGCATGCCGCCCTCGGCCCAGTGCGCGAGCTGGTAGCCCTGCCGCGTGGAGAACGCGGGCGGCTGCACCTTCGCATCGGCCGCGGGCCAGACAAATAGGTTGATGACGTGCGGCCCTGAGCGATAGACCAGCGCCGCCACCGTCCGCCCGTCGAGGTAGTCGAGCCGCCCGCCCGCCAACGGAAAACCGTCGGACGCCAGGTCCACCACCGGCGGCGAGAAGTCGAGCTTGCCGGCAAACCAGGGCTTCACCGTGTGCTGGTCGGACGAGGCCACGTCCGCCAGGTGCGCCGCCATCAGCGAGCGCACGTGGTTGGCCGTGACCGCCTCGCCGAGCGCGTCCTGCGGCGGCACCGGCGTTGCCAGCAGAACGAGCGCGAGACCCCAGGCCGTTGCCGCCCCCGTACCGAACCAGGCGAGCCCCCGCCACACGCCGCGCCGGCTGCGCACCGCAACGGCAGGCGCGGCAACCGCACCGGCCTCGGACCGCACCGACTGCGCGATGCGCTCGGCCAGCCCCGCGGGCGGCGCGTGCCGCACGGCGTGGCGCCGGATCAGCGGCCCCAGCTCATCGTCATGAATTTGCATGCTGTGTCCTTTCGGTCCCGTCCCCGGGGCGTTCATCGCGCAGGCTTTYGCGCAGCAATGCCCGCGCACGCGACAACCGCGACATCACCGTGCCCAGGGGGACACCCGCGATGCGTGCGATGTCCTCGTAGCGCATCTCTTCGAGTTCGCGCAGCACGATGACTTCGCGATAGGCCGCGGGCAGGGCGTCGATGGCGGCGTTGATGCGCTCGCCCTGCGCGCGCTGCTCCCACTGCCGGGCCGGGTCGGCGCATTCCGCGGAAGCGGGTGGCATGGCCCCGCTGTCGCGCAACTCGTCGAACTCGAGCTGGTCGGCCAGTTGCCGGTTCTGCCGCATCCAGTCGTAGCAGGCGTTGCGCACGATGCCGAGCAGCCACGGCCGCGCGCTCTCGCCGCGCAGCCCGTCGAAAAAGCGGAAGGCGCGCAGGTACGCCTCCTGCACCGCATCGTCGGCCAGCTGGTCGTCGCGCAGCAGCCAGCGCGCAAGGTTCCACGCCGCATCGAGATGCGGCAGCGCGGCGGCTTCGAACTGGCGTGTGCGGTCGGTCAACGGGCTTCTTCTTCCTGCATGACGTGGCAGCTGCGCGTTCTATTCCATCTTTTTTTTGGACTGGGGAATAAGCAGGGCGCGCCATGCGTCATGCCCTGTGCCGATTCTCTTCCTACTCTTTCAGGAGTTCTTCATCATGATCGCCATTCCCGGGTTTGTGCGCATCCTCGTCGTTCTCGGGGCGCTGGGCGCTTCGGCCT
>NZ_JBFTPJ010001176.1:0-2570 GCF_056398445.1 Variovorax sp. 01T439_2 | reverse complement strand
GTCCATGATGTTCTCCTTCGTTGCCGGACGGGGCGAGCGTTCAGGAGGAACCGAGCCCGAGTTTTTTCCTGAGGCTCGCGTCCACCGGTCCCGCGGGCATGAAGCGGCGCAGCTTCGTCAGCAAGGACGCTTCCCCCGGCGGCGTGCAGCGCATGCGCCAGGGGCCGAGCGCCGCCTCGACGATGGTGCCCGCCACGCCGTGCGGCTCGGGCGCACTGCCCACGCTGTCGGCCACGGAGAGCGCCACCAGGTCGCGTTCGCGGTCATAGCCCGCGATCCGCGCCTTGGTGCGCGGTGCGTTGGCATCGAGGTTGGTCCGGGTGAAGGCCGGCTGCACCAAGGTCGCGCGAATGCCGAACTGGCGCACCTCGTGGTCCAGCGACTCCGAGAGCCCTTCCACCGCATGCTTGGTGGCCGCATACAGGCCCATGTACGGGGCCGGGAGCACGCCGAGCACGGAGCTGACGTTGACGATCCGCCCGCGGCGTTTCTCACGCATGTACGGCAGCACCGCGCGCGTCACGCGCAGCAGGCCGAAGACGTTGGTGTCGAACAGCTCCGCGGCCTCGGCCGTCGCGGTTTCCTCGACCGCGCCGATCATCATCATTCCCGCGTTGTTGACCAGCACGTCGATGCGCGTGGCCTGCTCGATGATGGAGTCGATGGCCGCCTGGACCGAGCCTTCCTCGCGGACGTCCATCTCGACGAACTCGACGCCGGGCAGCGCGGGTGCCTTGCGCAGGTCGCGCGCAGTGCCGAACACCCGGCAGCCGCGCGCCACGAACATTTCCGCGGCGGCGCGTCCGATGCCCGAGGACGCGCCCGTCACGACAACGACTGATGAACTCGACATGGCAATTCCTTCGATCTCTTGATGAATGGTGATGGGGCGCGTCAATGCGCGGGCTGGTCGGCGTTGCCGGGTTTGATCCTGAACCAGATCGAATACATCGCCGGCAGGAACACCAGCGTGAGGATCGTCCCCGCAAAGGTGCCGCCGATCAGCGTGTACGCCAGCGCGCCCCAGAACACCGAATGCGTCAGCGGAATGAACGCGAGGATCGCCGCCAGCGCGGTCAGGATCACGGGCCGCGCACGCTGCACCGTCGCCTCGACCACCGCATGGAAGGGATCGAGCCCCTCCTGCTGGTTATGGTGGATCTGCCCGAGCAGGATCAGCGTGTTGCGCATCAGGATGCCCGACAGCGCGATGAGGCCCACGAGCGCGTTGATGCCGAAGGGCTGCTGGAACAGCAGCAGGGTCGGCACGACGCCGATCAGCCCCAGCGGGCTCGTGAGGAACATCGGGCGGCTGCAGCCCCTCGGCGATGTCGCCCTGCACCGTGATCGTGGGCACGCGGTCGCGCCGCCGCATCACGGGCTCTTCCATGCGCACCTCGACCTCGCCGACCTGCGACAGCGGGATGCGCTGGCCGCCGGCACCGGCGAGCGTGAAGTCCGCGAGCTTGGCGGGATCGAGCCGGGTGCTGCCGGCCGAACGGGCCACCACCTGCACGGTGCGGATGTCCTCGCGCACGGTGGTCACCGGCGCGCCGCTCAGAAGGAACTGCAGCTGCTGCGCCACCGCGCTGGAGCTCAGCCCGACGGCCTGCAGGCGGTCCTGCTTCAGGGTGAAGTGCAGCGTGGGCGTGCGGGTGCCCCAGTCGGTGCTGACCGTGCGCATCATCGGACTGGCATCCATCACCTGCCGCACCTCGGCCGCGATCCGGCGCAGCTCGTTCGCATCGGGTCCGCTGACGCGGTAGGCCACGGGGAACGGCGAATATGGGCCGAACACCAGCTGCGTCACGCGCACCCGCGCCTCGGACGCGAGGCCATCGGCAATGGCCTGGCGCAAGCGGTGCTTGAGTGCCTCGCGCTCCTCCTGGCTGGCCGTGCGCACCACGATCTTGGCGAACGAGGGGTCGGGCAGTTCCGGCCCCATCGCGAAAAAGAAGCGGGGCGCGCCCTGCCCGATGTACGACGTGACGATCTGCGCCTCGGGCTGCGTGGACAGCCAGGTCTCGACCTTGGCCGTGGCATCGCTGGTCTGCGTGATCGAACTGCCGTAGGGCATCTGCACTTCGACCAGCACCTCGGGACGGTCGGAGATCGGGAAGAACTGCTTCTTGACCACGCCCATGCCGAGGATGGCCGCCACGAAGAGCCCGACGACCGCGCCCGCCACCAGCCACTTGCGCGCGATGACGCGCGCCAGCACGCCGCGCAGCCGGTTGTAGCGCGGCGTGCCGTAGATCGCGGCATGGCCGCCTTCGATCTTCTTGAAGTTCGGCAGCAGCTTGACGCCCAGGTAAGGCGTGAACACCACCGCGACCACCCAGGACGCGATCAGCGCAATGCCGACGATCCAGAACATGTTGCTCGTGTACTCGCCCGCGGTCGACGGCGCAAAGCCGTTGGGCATGAAGCCGACGGCAGTGACCAGCGTGCCCGAGAGCATCGGCGCCGCCGTGTGGCTCCAGGCGTAGGCGGACGCGGCCACATGGCTGTAGCCCTCCTCGATCTTCACCACCATCATCTCGATGGCGATGATGGCGTCGTCCACCAGG
>NZ_JBFTPJ010001175.1:0-1501 GCF_056398445.1 Variovorax sp. 01T439_2 | reverse complement strand
GGACGGGGTCGAGCGTGGAAGTCATGCCCGTATTTGAACGTATGCGGAAAGAGCAGCGCGAAACAGTTGCTTCATTTCATATGGTGGTTTGTGAGCGCGCCAAAGTCCTTTGTTGCAGGACTGCAACGAAACGCGTGGGCCGCTGGAGATTTCGGGCGATTTGTTTTGCCCTGCCGCAGCGGCTCTGGTGCAATAGCATCAACTTCCCAAAAGGAGGTTGGCCCGGGGTCCGGTGGGAGCACAAAAGTGCCAGTCACGGTGAGCCCTTCGCACCGGAGCCCTATGTTTAACCTTGGAGAAACTTGCAATGAAAAAATCTCTAGTTGCTCTGGCTGCCCTGGCTGTTGCCGGTGTTGCCTCGGCTCAGTCGTCCGTCACGCTGTTCGGCGTGGTCGACGCGTCGATCAGCGGCTATTCGAGCACCTCGCGTGACCTGAACGGTGCCACGTTCCTGAACCCGTTCTACCTGAACCAAGGCAGCGTCAAGGTCAGCCGTCGTACACTGGCTAACTCGGGCTACAACTCCAGCCGTATCGGCTTCCGTGGTACGGAAGACCTCGGTGGCGGCCTGGCTGCCAGCTTCTGGCTCGAAGCCCCGATCTCCAACGACGACGGCCAGCAAGGTATTGCTACCTTCGCTCGTCGCTCGACCGTGAGCCTGTCGGGTGGTTTCGGTGAAGTCCGCCTCGGCCGTGACTACACCCCGACCTTCTGGAACGACACCGTGTTCGATCCGTTCGGCACCAACGGCGTTGGCTCCAACCTGATCAACACCGCTAACGACGCCTTCGGCACCTTCGGCACCCCCGCAGCTGCAACGGCTCCGTTCACCAACGTTGGCRGCAGCAACTACGTTCGCGCCAGCAACAGCATCGGCTACTTCCTGCCGCCGAACCTGGGTGGTTTCTACGGCCAAGTGCAGTACGCTTTCAGCGAGAAGAACAAGTACAGCCCGGGCACCGCTACGCCGGCTACGCTGAACGCTTCGCGCCAAGGCCGTTACGTTGGTGGCCGTTTCGGCTACGCCAACGGTCCTCTGGACGTTGCGGTTTCTTACGGCAGCAGCACCGTGGGCGACAACTACTACGTTGGCACGACCACCAAGGTCAACACGCTGAACCTCGGCGCTTCGTATGACTTCGGTCCCGTGAAGCTCTTCGGTGAACTGTCGAAGGCCAAGAACAAGATCGACTACGAAGTCGAACCGTTCCTCGGCGGCCGTCCTGACGTGGACCTCACCGGCTACCTGCTCGGCGTGACCGTGCCGGTCGGTGCTGGCCTGATCCGCGCTTCGTACTCGCACGTCAAGTATGACTTCAACGCTCCTGCAGTGTTGTTCGCTCCTGCCGTCGAAGATCCGAAGGCCAACAAGCTGGCTCTGGGCTACGTGCACAACCTGTCGAAGCGCACGGCTCTGTACGCAACGATCGCTCGCGTGAGCAACAAGAACGGTGCAGCCCTGACCGTCGGCGGCCCGGCTTTCATCGCCAACGGCGTCTTC
>NZ_JBFTPJ010001174.1:0-1502 GCF_056398445.1 Variovorax sp. 01T439_2 | reverse complement strand
GCCACGCCCATGCCGCCGCCGATGCACAGCGACGCAATGCCCTTCTTCGCGTTCTGGCGCTGCATCTCGTGCAGCAGCGTCACCAGGATGCGGCAGCCGGACGCGCCGATCGGGTGGCCGATGGCAATGGCGCCGCCGTTCACGTTGACCTTGTTCACGTCCCAGCCCATTTCCTTGTTCACCGCGCAGGCCTGCGCCGCGAAGGCCTCGTTGATCTCGAGCAGGTCGAGGTCGGCGGCCTTCCAGCCGGCGCGCTGCAGCGCCTTGGTCGACGCGGGCACCGGGCCCATGCCCATGATCGCCGGATCGAGGCCGGCCGTGGCGTAGCTCGCGATGCGGCCCAGCGGCTTGAGGCCGAGCGCGGCCGCCTTCTTGGCCGTCATCACCATCACGGCGGCGGCGCCGTCGTTCAGGCCCGAGGCATTGCCCGCGGTCACGCCGCCGGCCTTGTCGAACGCGGGGCGCAGGCCCGCCAGGCCTTCGGCGCTGGTCTTGCGATTGATGAACTCGTCCTTGTCGAAGACGATCGGATCGCCCTTCTTCTGCGCAATGCTCACGGGCACGATCTCGTCCTTGAACTTGCCGGCGTCCTGCGCGGCCGCGGCCTTGGTCTGGCTGCCGAGCGCGAGCTCGTCCTGCGCGGAGCGGTCGATGCCGTACTTCTTGGCCACGTTCTCGGCCGTGATGCCCATGTGGTACTGGTTGTAGACGTCCCACAGCCCGTCCACGATCATGGTGTCGACCAGCTTCCAGTCGCCCATGCGCTGGCCGTTGCGCGAATTGGGCAGCACGTGCGGCGCGGCGCTCATGTTCTCCTGGCCGCCGGCAATCACGATCTCGCTGTCGCCCGTGGCCACGGCCTGCGCCGCGAGCATCACGGCCTTCAGGCCCGAGCCGCACACGGCGTTGATGGTGAGCGCCGGCGTCTCCTTGGCGCCGCCGCTCTTGAGCCATGCCTGGCGCGCGGGGTTCTGCCCCGCACCGGCGGCCAGCACCTGGCCCATGATGGCTTCGCCGACCTGGTCGGCCGTGAGATTGGCGCGCGCAATCACTTCCTTGATCACGAGGGCGCCCAGCTCGGTGGCTGCAATGCCGGCGAGCGAGCCGCCGAACTTGCCGACCGCCGTGCGTGCGGCCGAAACGATGACGATGTCTTCCATGAGGTTCTCCGTTGAAGTGATTTGAATTGAAGCGGTGCGGGTAACTCGTGCGTGTGTGTCCGGGATCAGGCCCTGGCCTTGACGTAGCGTCCCGGCGCCGGCTCGATGGCCTTGTAGGCCTTGCCGTTGCCGTAGGCCTTGGGCGCCGGGACCTGCTTGCCCGCATGGCCCTTGAGCCATTGGACCCAGTCGGTCCACCAGCTGCCGGGATGCTCGGTGGCGCCAGCCAGCCATTCGGCCTGGGTCTTGGGGAACTTGCCGTCCTCGCGGATCCAGTGGCTGCGCTTTTTCTTCGCGGGCGGATTGATCACGCCGGCGATGTGGCCCGAGGCGCCCATGACG
>NZ_JBFTPJ010001173.1:0-1503 GCF_056398445.1 Variovorax sp. 01T439_2 | reverse complement strand
GCCGCGCGAGGCGAGGAACACGTTGGACATGCCGCGCTCCCGCTGCAGCGCATGGACCAGCCGCGCGATCAGGCCGACCAGCTCGCTGGTGCGCGCGAGCTGGTCCAGCTCGTCGATTTCGCACTTTCTGGCGGCGATCAGAAAACTCAGTCCGGATTTCATGGTGGGCGAGGGGAAGCAAAGAGCTTGCTGCAACATCCGTGCCGCACGGGCATTCCTCGCCGCCTACACTCCCGGGCATGCTTCTCCTGGGAATCGAATCATCCTGCGACGAAACCGGCGTGGCGCTGGTGGAAACGCATGGCAGCGCGCTGCCGCAGCTGCGCTCGCATGCGCTGCACAGCCAGATCGCCATGCACCAGGCCTATGGCGGCGTGGTGCCCGAGCTGGCCAGCCGCGACCACATCCGCCGCGTGCTGCCGCTGACCGAAGCCGTGATGGCCGAGGCGGGCCGCTCGCTGGCCGAGATCGACGTGGTCGCCTACACGCGCGGGCCCGGCCTGGCCGGGGCCTTGCTGGTGGGCGCGGGCGTGGCCTGCGCGCTGGGCGCGGCGCTCGGCAAGCCGGTGCTCGGGGTGCATCACCTCGAAGGGCATTTGCTGTCGCCGTTCCTGAGTGCCGATCCGCCGGAATTTCCCTTTGTGGCGCTGCTCGTGTCGGGCGGCCATACCCAGCTGATGCGGGTCGACGGCGTGGGCCGCTACGAGCTCCTGGGCGAAACCATCGACGATGCGGCCGGCGAGGCCTTCGACAAGAGCGCCAAGCTCATGGGCCTGCCCTATCCGGGCGGCCCCTGGCTGGCCAAGCTGGCGGAGGCGGGCAACCCTGCGGCGTTCAAGCTGCCGCGGCCGCTGCTGCACAGCGGCGACCTCGATTTTTCATTCGCCGGCCTGAAGACGGCCGTGCTGACGCAGGCCAAGAAGCTCGGCGCCGAGCTCGAGGCGAACAAGGCCGACCTGGCCGCGTCCACGCAGGCGGCCATCGTCGAGGTGCTGCTGAAGAAATCGCTGGCTGCGCTCGGGCAGACGGGCCTCAAGCGGCTGGTGGTGGCCGGCGGCGTGGGCGCGAACCGGAGCCTGCGGGAACAGTTGAACGCCGCCTGCGCCAAGCGCGGCGTGCGCGTGCACTATCCGGAACTGCACCTGTGCACCGACAACGGCGCGATGATTGCCATGGCGGCCGCCATGCGGCTRCAGTCGGGTTTGGCAGAGGCGAGCGAGCGCTATGCCTTCGACGTCAAGCCGCGATGGCCCATGGCTTCGCTGATGGCGTCATCCGCGGCGCCGGTGGCCGCGTAGCCGACGACCCGCGCGAGCGGCCGAGCGATGGCAGCGGCAGCACATCGAGCACATTGCGCCAGAGCTGGCGCCATTGCGGCCAGTCGTGGCCGCCCTCGGTAGTGAAGACGCGGCCTTCGGGCAGGGCGTCCGCCAGCAGCTTGTGGTTGCTGGCAAAGCGGTCGCTGAGGCCGAAGCCAAGGTAGAGCTGGGGCAGGCTTTGGGA
>NZ_JBFTPJ010001172.1:0-1506 GCF_056398445.1 Variovorax sp. 01T439_2 | reverse complement strand
GAACAGCAGTGCGTTGATCACGAACAGGAACAGCCCGAGCGTGACGATGGTGACCGGCAGCGTCAGCACCACCAGCACCGGCCGCACGACCATGTTGAGCAGGCCGATGACGGCCGCGGCAATCAGCGCGGAGCCGAAGCTGGCAACCTGGACACCGCTGTAGAGATAAGCCACCGCCAGCAGCGCGACAGCGCTGAGCAGCCATTTGATGATGATGCGCATGCGGCGCAGGATACCCCAGAGCCCCCAAAACAACGAGCCCCGGGGCGTTGCCGCACCGGGGCTCGTCAGGGAGGGGATTGCGCGGTTATTCGGCCAGCTCGTTCGCAAGCACCAGCAGCGCGCCCATGCCCATCACGGCGCCCGGAAAGGCCCAGCCCGACTGGCGCGCGGGCGCCTGTTCGGGCGTGACCGGCTCCAGGTCGACGCCGATCTTGGGGCGGCGCGCATCGACCACCAGCGTGGCCGAATGCTCGCGCTTGAGCTGCTGCGTCAGGTCGGCCAGCGGGCCCTTGGCCAGCACCGGCGTTACCTGGCCGCCATTGCGCTCGAGCAGCGGCAGCAGTTGCGCCTGCACCTTGCTGAACCACTTGGCGCGCCAGTTCTCGCGCGCGCTGTGGCTCACCCACTTGCTGATGCGGTGCGTCATGCGCGGAGCGCAGGCCACGAGCACCCAGTGGCGAGCCACGACGCTGCTGGCGTCGGGGGCAAGCTCGGCGAACTGCTCGGCCGCATAGCCGGCGTCGTCGACGTACAGAATGACCTTTTCCATGGGTGCTCCTTCAAGTAATGAGAGTGGCAGAGATCGGGCGCCGGGGAAGGAAGAGCCGTCAGCTCGACGACGTTGCGGCTTCGGCCGGCTTCTGGCGGGCCTGGCGCATGGCCACCCACTTGCCGACGGCCAGCACCAGCAGCGCGCCGGCAATGCCTGCGGCGTACCGGATGGTATCGGTCTGCGGCAGCTTTGGCACCCAGGTCCAGGCCGCGGTGTTCGACAGCGCGGGATCGGACACCGCCATGGTGCCGGCAATCCAGCCCAGCAGCATGCCGCCGAGCGTGATGATGATCGGGAAGCGGTCCATCAGCTTGATGACCAGCTGGCTGCCCCAGACGATGATCGGAATGCTCACCAGCAGGCCGAAGATCACCAGCGGCATCTGRTGCGCCTGGCCGGCGCCTTGCGCGGCACCGGCAATGGCAATCACGTTGTCCACGCTCATCACCAGGTCGGCCACGATCACGGTCTTGACCGCGCCCCACAGCTTGTCGCTGCTCTGGATGTTGCCGTGCGCGTCGTCATGGTCGGGCGCCAGCAGCTTGATGCCGATCCACAACAGCAATGCGGCGCCGACCAGTTTCAGGAACGGAATGGCCAGCAGCGTGAGTGCGAAGAAGATCAATATCACGCGCAGCGCAATGGCACCGGCCGTGCCCCACAGAATGCCCTTGGTGCGTTGCGCGGGCGGCAGCTTGCGGCAGGCCAGGGCAATGACGACGGCGTTGTCG
>NZ_JBFTPJ010001171.1:0-1510 GCF_056398445.1 Variovorax sp. 01T439_2 | reverse complement strand
GAGTTGATGGGAGTACGCGGGTTGAGACTCGTCAAGCTGCCGGTGCGATGGAGATCGTCTGGCAGTCCGAGTCCCATGTAGCCACCTAGAACGAAAAACAACGAGCAGGCATGAGGTAATGAATCAAGAAAAATTTGAGCGAGGCTCCGAGTGGCGGCAGTGGGATCTGCATGTCCATACGCCCGCCTCGTTTCATTGGCGAGGAAAGAGGTTCAATGCCGACCCCAACTCGGATGAGAACCGCTTGCTCATCGACGAAATGATCGCTGCGTTCAATGCCGCAGAACCAACGGTCTTCGCGTTGATGGATTACTGGACCTTTGACGGCTGGTTTGCACTGCGAC
This sequence comes from Variovorax sp. 01T439_2, assembly GCF_056398445.1. NCBI lineage: Bacteria > Pseudomonadati > Pseudomonadota > Betaproteobacteria > Burkholderiales > Comamonadaceae > Variovorax > Variovorax sp. 01T439_2. The sequence goes on along the minus strand of NZ_JBFTPJ010001171.1, from coordinate 1,166 downwards.
GACGGCTCAAAGAACCAGGGGCTCCCAAACTCACGAAGACCATCTTTCCGGGAATCGAACTGCGGCTAGTAGCTCCGATGCCGGGCCGCCTCAATGCTCACGTTCTTTTCTCTGATGCCGTTGCAGATCAGGTTCTGCACGATTTCAAAGCGGCGCTGCTCGTCGAAGTCGTGGGTCGGCCGCTGTCGGATGCATCCCTTGTGCTGCTAGGGCGCGCCGCGTCGGACGACAAGCTGAAGATCCATGGTTTCAAGAAAGTTGAAGTCGATGCCGACGATGAAAAGGCGCTCTTGGCCGGCTCCAAGATTGCGGAGATCAACTGTGACAGCTACAAGAACGCAATCGAGAAGGTGCCACACGGGCATGCGATCGGGTTCATGCCATGGGATACAAGTGACGGTCTCGCCGAGGTCAAATGGCATGAGCACTATGCGTATTTCCTAGGCCTGTTCAAGACTTCGCCTATCTTCGAGTCTCGGAACATCGACCTCCGCGGCGCTTTCGTCGGTGAGGTCACGCCCGGCAATTCGAAGTTCATCAAGAGCTTTCAGAACGCCCTATGCAACGTTCCCAGGCTTGTCGTCTCTGGAAGTGACGCCCACTGCTTCGTGGGCGTGAAGGGGGACAACGACAGACGTGGCTATGGGGATTACCCGTCCGGAAAGGCGACCTGGATCAAGGCTGACCCTTCGTTTCATGGTCTTCTTCAGGCCATCATGGAGCCGGCAAAACGTTCCTACATCGGCGAGCGCCCGGAAAAGAAGACCGAAATTTCCAAAAACAAGACGTTCTTCATCGACAGCGTCTCAATCACTAAGATCCCGGGATCCACAACAGGTGGAGCGTGGCTTGCTGGCACCAATCTGCCGCTGAACCCTGATCTGGTGGCGATCATCGGAAACAAGGGCAGCGGGAAAAGCGCGCTCGCTGACGTGATCGCGCTGCTTGGCAACTCGCGACAGAAAGCTCATTTCTCCTTCTTGAAGAAGGAGAGATTCAGGGGGAAGTCTGGGGACCCTGCAAAGCACTTCACCGCAACGCTGTCATGGCTCGATGGCAGCACGGAGGATCGAAACCTTAACGACGATCCACCGGAGGAAAAGGTGGAACTCGTCCGATACATTCCCCAAGGTCATTTCGAAGAATTGTGCAACGCGCATGTCACT
>NZ_JBFTPJ010001170.1:0-1513 GCF_056398445.1 Variovorax sp. 01T439_2 | reverse complement strand
GCCTGCACGAAGTCGCGCTGGCGCAGCGTGAGGAACTCGCTGCGCACCAGCCGCGCCACCGGCGGCCAGGAGACGATGGCAATGGCCACCACGATCGAATTCACCGAAGGCTGGAAGATCGCCACCAGCACGATCGCCAKCGCGAAGCTCGGCACCGCCTGGAACAGCTCGGTGAAGCGCATCAGCGCCGCGTCGATCCAGCCGCCGAAGTAGCCGGCAATGGCGCCGAGCGTCACGCCGATCAGCAGCGCGACCACGGTCGACACCAGCCCGATCAGGAGCGAGATGCGCGCGCCGTAGATCACGCCGGAGAGGATGTCGCGGCCCAGCGTGTCGGTGCCGAGCGCAAAGCCCGGCTCGGTCCACGGCCGCAGGAACGGCTGCTCGACCATGTTCCACGGATCGTTGGTCGCGACCCACGGACCGATGAGGGCGACAACCGCCACCAGCACCAGCACGGCCATGCCGAGCACGGCGCCCTTGTTGCGGCAGAAGCGCCGCCAGAATGGACTTTGCAGCAGGGTCATAGCTCGATCCGGGGATCGACCAGCGTGTAGACGAGGTCGGTGATGAGGTTGAACAGCACGGCCATGGCCGCGGTCACGAGGAAGGCGCCGAGCAGCAGGTTGTAGTCGCGCTGCAGCAGCGCGTCGAACATCAAGCGGCCGATGCCGGGCCAGGCGAACACGGTCTCGGTCAGCACCGCGCCGCCGATCATTCCGCCGGCCTGGATGCCCGCGAGCGTGACCACCGGCAGCAGCGCGTTGCGCAGCACGTGCGCCCGCAAAATGCGGCCGGGCTTCACGCCCTTGGCGCGCGCGGTCTTCACGAAGTCCATCTGCGCCACCTCGAGCATGGCGGCGCGCGTCATGCGCGCATACACCGCCATGTAGAAGAGCGCGAGCGTCAGCGCCGGCAGCACCAGGTGGCCCGCGATGTCCCAGGCCAGCGCCAGGCCGGTGGCGCCGGAGCCCACGGTGCTGAAGCCGAAGCCCGGCAGCCAGTCGAGCTGCACCGTGAACACCAGCACCGCCATCAGCGCAAGCCAGTAGAGCGGCGTGGCATAGAAGATGAGCGCCACCACGGTGATCGAGCTGTCGACCCAGCTGCCGGCGCGCCGCGCGGCCAGCGCCCCGAGCGTGATGCCGAACAGCAGCGACAGCGCAAACGCGGTGCCGGTGAGCAGCAGCGTGGCCGGCAGCCGGTCCATGATGAGCTTCAGCACCGGCTGCTGCTGCCGGTACGAGAAGCCCAGGTCGAGCCGCACCACCTTGCCGACGTAGGTGGCGAGCTGCGTCGTGATCGGCTGGTCGAGCCCGAACTGCGCGCGCAGCTGCGCCACGAACTGCGGATCGGACGCGCCCGCCTCGCCCGCCAGCACCGACACCGGATCGCCCGGCGCCGCGCGCACCAGCATGAAGTTGACCGTGGCGATCAGCAGGATCGCCAGCAGGCCCTGCATCACGCGGCCCAGCATGAACTGCGTACGTTTCATCGGGGGCTCCTGTTGCGT
>NZ_JBFTPJ010001169.1:0-1516 GCF_056398445.1 Variovorax sp. 01T439_2 | reverse complement strand
GGCCCATGTTGATGTTCTTGCGGTTCATGGTCTCGGTGGCCGAAAGCACGACGGCGATCTCCTTCGCGCCGGCCGCGTGCGCGCGCTCCAGCCCCTTGAGGTTGGGCACCAGCACCGAGGTGCGCAGCGCCGCAAAGCGCGCCTGCACCTGCGGCAGGAGTTCGCCGGCGTCAGCCATCTGCGGCACGGCCTTCGGCGAGACAAAACTGGCCGCCTCGATGCTGCGCAGGCCGGCCTCGGCCAGCAGTTCGATCAGGCGCAGCTTGCCCTCGGTGCCGACGCGGATCGCCTGGTTCTGCAAGCCGTCGCGCGGCGCGACGTCGGTGATGTGGATCGCTTCCTTCGCGCTCATGCAATCGCTCCTTCGGCGCGCAGCGCCTCGAGCTTGTCGGGTGCGTAGCCGACGAGGTCGCCGAGCACCTGGCGCGTGTTTTCGCCGAGCGCCGGCGGGCAGGTGAACGCCCTGCCCTTGTCGGCCGCCGACAGCTTGATGGGGTTGCCCGGCATGCGCACGCGTTCGCCGGTCTTCAGCGGCACCTCGACCACCATGTCGCGCGCCAGCACCTGTGCATCGCTCAGCGCCTGCTCGAAGTTGTTGACCGGGCCGCACGGAATGCGCGCCTCGCGCAGACGCTCGAGCCAATGGGCGGTCGGCTGCTTGCGCATCGCTTCGCCGACCACCGCGTCGATCTCGGCCTTGGCCGCGAAGCGCACCGGCTGCTGGCGGTACTCGGGCTTGCGCAGCGCCGGCAGGTCGATGAACTCGACGAAGCGATCGAAGAACGGGTCGCCGATGCACGCGATGATCACGTGGCCGTCGGCCGTCGGGTAGCTGTTGTACGGCACATGCACGAAATGCCCGTTGCCAATGCCTTCGGGCACATGGCCCGACAGCAGATGCATCGTCGCCATGTAGTTGAGCAGCGAGATCTGCGCGTCGAGCATCGAAATGTCGACGTGCTGGCCCACGCCGGTCCGGTCGCGCTCCACCAGCGCGGCCAGTACGCCCATCGCGCCGAACATGCCGCCGCCGAGGTCGCCAATGGGGATGCCGCTGCGCGTCGGGCCCGTCTCGGGCGTGCCGGTGATCGACATGCCGCCGCCCATCGCCTGCACCACCTGGTCGAAGGCCGGGCGCTGCGTCTGCGGGCCGGTCTGGCCGAAGCCGGTGACCGAGCAGGTGACGATGCGCGGGTTCACCTTGGCAAGCGAGGCGTAGTCGATACCGAGCCGCCCGGTCACGCCGACGCTGAAGTTGTCGAACACCACGTCGGCCTTGCGCACGAGATCGAGAAACACCGCCTTGCCGGCCGGCGTCTTGAGGTCGACGCACACGCTCTCCTTGTTGCGGTTGAGCGTGAGGTAGTACGCCCCCATGCCGTCGCGCGAATAGTGCGGGTCGTTCTCCAGCAGGCGGCGGGTGCCTTCGCCGCTGCCGGGCGGCTCGACCTTGATGGTGCGCGCGCCGAGGTCGGCCAGCAGCATGGTGCCGTAGGGGCCGGACAGCATGTGCGTC
>NZ_JBFTPJ010001168.1:0-1529 GCF_056398445.1 Variovorax sp. 01T439_2 | reverse complement strand
CCTGGAAGACCTGTTCGGCGGCGACCCCAACAAGGCCGTGGCCAGCGGCAAGCGCATCGAGAGCATCGTGGACGACCGCTTCGAGCCGCTGCGCCGCCTCGTCACCGCCGCCGGCCCGAACCAGCCCGCGCCCATCGACGATGCGCTCAAGCTCTTCAACGAGGTGTATGTGTACCTCACGGCCGTCGACACCGCCGTGAAGGGCCGCACCTCGCCGCCGCCCGGCGACGTGGCCGGCAAGCTCAAGTCCGACGCGGGCCGCCTGCCCGAGCCGGTGCGCACCATGGTCGAGAACCTGAGCCAGTCGGGCGCGGCACAGGCCCAGGTGGCCGAGCGCGGCAACCTGAGCCAGGACCTGCGTCCCGTGACCGACTTCTGCAACCGCGCCATCGCGGGCCGCTACCCCTTCGTGGGCAGCAGCAAGCGCGACGTGCTGCCCGAGGACTTCGGCCAGATGTTCGGCGCCGGCGGCCTGATGGACGAGTTCTTCCAGAAGCGGCTGGCCGCGCTGGTCGACACCAGCACCAAGCCCTGGCGCTACAAGCCCGTGGCCGAACGCGGCGCCGTCACCACGCAGGCGCTGGCGCAGTTCGAGCGGGCCGCGCGCATCAAGGACATCTTCTTCCGCGGCGGCGGCCGGGGCCCGTCGATGCGGCTGGACTTCAAGCCGGTGGAAATGGATGCGGGCATCACGCAGTTCATCCTCGACGTCGACGGACAGCTCGTGAAGTACGCGCACGGGCCGGTGGTGCCCATGGCCGTGCAGTGGCCCGGCCCGAAGGGCAGCAACCAGGTGCGCATCCAGGTGAGCCCGCCTTCGGCCACCGGCAGTTCGGGCGCGGCGGTCGATGGGCCATGGGCGCTGTTCCGCGCGCTCGACGACGGCCAGCTCGAAGCGGGCGATGCACCCGAGAAGTTCTTCATCACCTTCCAGATCGGCGCGCGCAAGACGCGCTTCGAGGTGACGACGAACAGCGTGCAGCATCCGATCCGCTTGAAGGAGCTGCGCGAGTTCTCCTGTCCGGAGGGGCTGTGAGCGAAGCCGCTTTTTTTTCTGCATTGCCCGGATGGTTCGGCAAGCTGCCGGGCATGGGCGACTTTGCGCACCGGCGCCTGCCGGAGTCATTTCGCTCGGTGTGGGACCCGTGGCTGCAGCGCGGATTGGCGCGGCTGCGCGACCGGCATGCGGACTGGACTTCGCACTACCTCGAAGCGCCGGTGTGGTGCTTTGCGCTCGGGCCGCAGGTGGTTAGCGAAGGCGCATGGATCGGCGTGCTGATGCCGTCGGTCGATGGGGTGGGGCGGTACTTTCCGTTCACGCTGGCGGTGGGGCTTGATGCTTCTGCGGGCGGGGCGCTGCAGGGCGAGGCGCTGCAACAGGCGCTGGGGTGGTGGGCGCGGGGGACGCGGGCTGCGCTCGAAGGGCTTGAAGGGGATCTGGATGCGCTGCGGTTCGATGCTGTGCTGGAGAGGGTGTTTGCTGCGAATGACCTCGCACCACGCGAGGGGGGTGTGGAGTCGCTTTCCTT
>NZ_JBFTPJ010001167.1:0-1545 GCF_056398445.1 Variovorax sp. 01T439_2 | reverse complement strand
ACGGGGGACATTCGCGGAGGGGAGTACCCGGTGGCCTGTGCACGCGCCCTGAACAAGAGCCCCCGAACAAGCAGCGAAAGCAAAGCCCACTCCCCCTGCGACAATCGGGGCATGCCCTTCGCCCCCTTGCAAAACGACACTTTCCTGCGGGCCTGCTGGCGCCAGGCCACCGACCACACGCCCGTCTGGCTCATGCGCCAGGCCGGACGCTACCTGCCCGAGTACGTGGCCACCCGCGCCAAGGCCGGCAGCTTCATGGGGCTGGCGACCAACGTCGACTACGCCACCGAAGTCACGCTGCAGCCGCTCGAGCGCTATCCGCTCGACGCGGCCATTCTTTTCTCCGACATCCTCACCGTGCCCGACGCCATGGGCCTGGGCCTTTCGTTCGAGGTCGGCGAAGGCCCGCGTTTTGCACGCCCCGTGCAGGACGAAGCGGCCGTCGCGGCGCTCGAGGTGCCCGACATGGCCAAGCTGCGCTACGTCTTCGACGCCGTGGCGTCGATCCGCAAGGCGCTGGCCGGTCGCGTGCCGCTGATCGGCTTTTCGGGCAGCCCCTGGACGCTGGCCTGCTACATGGTGGAAGGCGCGGGCTCGAGCGACTACCGCCTCGTCAAGAGCATGCTCTACAACCGCCCCGACCTGATGCACCGCCTGCTCGCGGTCAATGCCGATTCGGTGGCCACCTATCTCAATGCGCAGATCGACGCCGGCGCGCAGGCCGTGATGGTGTTCGACAGCTGGGGCGGCGTGCTGGCCGACGGCGCGTTCCAGGAATTCAGCCTCGCCTACACGGCGCGCGTGCTGGCCGGCCTCAAGCGCAACGGCGCCGACGGCCAGCCCGTGCCGCGCATCGTCTTCACCAAGGGCGGGGGCCTGTGGCTCGAAGCCATGCGCGAACTCGACTGCGAGGTGCTCGGCGTCGACTGGACCGTGAACCTCTCGGCCGCGCGCCGGCTGGTCGGCGAAGGCACCGACGGCAAGGCCAAGGCGCTGCAGGGCAACATCGACCCCAACGTGCTGTTCGCACCGCCCGCGYAGATCGAGGCCGAGGTGGCGAAGGTGCTGCAGGCCTTCGGCCAGCCGCATGCCGATGCCGCTTCCAAGGGCCCGACCCACATCTTCAACCTGGGCCATGGCATCAGCCAGTTCACGCCGCCGGACCACGTGGCGGCCCTGGTGCAGGCGGTGCACGCACAATCGCGTGCCTTGCGCAAAAGTTAAAAACGGTAAAAGAGCCGCCAGCCGCAGGGACGCGGCTGCGGCCCCAAAAATCGATTTCCCGGCGTTTGTCAAGCATAAAAACGGTGTAGGAACACCGACTTATGCACAAAACACGTGTTGCACTGCGCAAGATTATCTGTAGGCCTCCCCTCTTTGCTCCTAAACCAATAGCGACGCTAAGTTGTTGATTTATATAGAGATTGAACTTTGCTTTTTTTGAGGGCAATCCAGTCAGAGGCTTGATTTTCAAGGCTCGCCGGCGTGTCGAGCCCGGTTGTCAACAAAGTTATCCACAGAAACTCTGGATGACCCCCAAAGCAC
>NZ_JBFTPJ010001166.1:0-1552 GCF_056398445.1 Variovorax sp. 01T439_2 | reverse complement strand
CTTGGTGCCCACCTGCACGCTGACCTTCTTGCCGTTGATGTCGGCCGGCGCCTTGATGGCCGTGTTGCCGTCCTTCACCATCACCACGAGGCCGCCCGCGTAGTAGGGCACCGTGAAGTCGACGACCTTCCTGCGCTCGTCGGTGATGTAGATGGCCGAGACGGCCATGTCGAAGCGCTTGGAAATGAGGCCCGGCACGAGCCCCTTGAAGTCGATGTCGATCCATTCGATCTTGCGGCCCAGCGCCTTGCCGATGGCCTCGACCAGCTCCACATCGAAGCCCGTGCGCTTGCCGTTCTCCACGAACTCCATCGGCGGAAAGGTGGCATCGGTGGCCACGCGCAGCGGCTCGCCCTGCGCCTGCGCGGTGGCGGCAAAGCCGAAGAAGGTGAGGCTGGAGAGTGCGGCGGCAACGAGGGTGCGGCGGGTGTTCATGTGAAGGCTTCCGTGGGTTTGAAAAAGAAAGAGGGAAAGAAAGGCAGCGACCGGCTATTGCAGCGCGCGCGAGATGCGCGCCGCGGTGACGACGGTGAGGGCGGCCCATGCAGCTTCCATGCCCCCGGCGCGCGTGAGCGGCGCCATGAGCGTGATCGCGCCGCGCAGGCGCCGGCCCGGGCCGAGCACCGGTGCGCTCGCGCCCCAGACGCCCGCGTCGACCTCGCCATGGGTCACGGCATGGCCGGCCTCGCGGATCGCGTCGAGCTCGGCGGCACGCTCGGCACGGCGCGCAGGGCTGTCGCCAAGGCTGTCGAGCAAGGCATCGCGCTGGTCGGCCGGCAGGTGGGCCAGCAGGCACTTGGCGCTGGCGCCGTCGCGCGCCGGCACGCTGCGGCCGCGGTCGAACGAGCAGCGCAGCGATTGCTCGCTGTCGATCATCTCCAGGCACACGACGCGGTCGTTGACCAGCGTGACCAGCGCCACGCTTTCATGGCTTTGCTGCGCGAGCGCGCGCATGTCGGCGCGCGCGGCCATGACGAGGTCGGAGTTGCCGTCGAAGCCGCTCGCGAGCTGCACGCTCACGGGGCCGGGCGAATAGCGTCCGTCGGTCTCCATCACGAAGCCCCAGCGCCGCAGCACCGCGATCTGCCGGTACAGCGTGCTCTTGACGAGGCCCGTGGCTTCGGCGAGTTCGGCCGCGCTCATCGCCGACTTGCTCTGCGCCAGCACCGACAGCACGCGCAGCGCGCGGTCGTTGTGGGCGGAAGCTTCGGGCATGGACGTCATCTGGACCAATCGCGGGGCGTCGAAAGTGGATGCGGTGTGYAGTATCTTGCCCGCCGTTCCCACATCCAAGCCTTCATTCCCACTGAGTGGGAATGGGCGCGCTTTTTCTTTCTACCTTCGGCTTACCGCTGCTTCATGCGCCGGTCAGCGCACCATCGRCAGATTGAGGCCCTGCTTCTTCGCGGTGGCCACGGCAATGTCGTAGCCCGCGTCCGCATGGCGCATCACGCCGGTGGCCGGGTCGTTCCAGAGCACGCGTTCGATGCGCTTGGCGGCGGCCTCGGTGCCGTCGCACACGATCACCACGCCCGAGTGCTGCGAATAGCCC
>NZ_JBFTPJ010001165.1:0-1559 GCF_056398445.1 Variovorax sp. 01T439_2 | reverse complement strand
CGCTGGTAGCTGCCGAGCAGCTGGTCGAGCGGCAATTGGCCCGACTCGAGTTCTGCAACCAATTGTTCCAACTCCTGGAGCCCGGCATCGTAGCTGGCCGGCAGCGGCCCCGTGTCGGGCGTGGCGGCCGGGCTGGACGTGGCGGAAGAAGGAACCTTGGGCATGCGAGCGAACGAGTGTGAAACCGCGCATTTTAGGACGGGGAAGCAAACGGGCGCCGGCATGCGGCAAGCCACCGGCACTGCACTGCCCCCTTGGGTACAATCCGAGCTTCCCAAGCCGGCCGACCCGGCACAACTCTTCGGGCCGTCGCCCTCCAGACGGCGCCTTCCGTCTTTTCTTTTTTCTCCCTGTGGGGAGCTTGGTCAGGTCCTCCATGTCTGATTTAAGTCTTCAACTGCAGCAGGCCACGAGCCAACTTCCAGTTTCCGCGTACTTCGACGAGTCGCTCTACGCGCGCGAGATGCAAACGCTGTTCGCGCAGGGCCCGCGCTATGTGGGCCACCGCCTGGCCGTGCCCGAGCCCGGCAACTTCCACACCCTGCCGCAGGAGCACCAGGGCCGCGCGCTGGTGCACACGCCCAAGGGCGTGGAACTCATCTCCAACGTGTGCCGCCACCGCCAGGCGCTCATTCTCCAGGGCCGCGGCCAGCTCGACAGCCAGGCCGGCGGCAACATCGTCTGCCCGCTGCACCGCTGGACCTATGCGGCCAGCGATGCGCGCACCACCGGCACGCTGATCGGCGCGCCGCACTTCCAGCAGGACCCCTGCCTCAACCTGCACAACTATCCGCTCACCGAGTGGAACGGCCTGCTGTTCGAGCGCGGTCCCGATGGCGCGGGGCGCGACGTGGCGGCCGACATGGCCGAACTCGGCCCGCGCGCCGACCTCGACTTCACGGGCTACGCGCTCGACCGCGTCGAGCTGCACGAGTGCAACTACAACTGGAAGACCTTCATCGAGGTCTACCTGGAGGACTACCACGTCGGCCCGTTCCACCCGGGCCTGGGCAGCTTCGTCACCTGCGACGACCTGCGCTGGGAGTTCAACCGCAACTTCTCGGTGCAGACCGTGGGCGTGGCCAACCGGCTCGGCCGCGCGGGCAGCCCGATCTACCAGAAGTGGCAGGAGCAGCTGCTCAAGTACCGCGAAGGCAAGCCGCCCAAGTACGGCGCCATCTGGCTCACCTACTACCCGCACGTGATGATCGAGTGGTATCCGCATGTGCTCACGGTGTCGACGCTGCATCCGGTGAGCCCTACCAGGACGCTCAACATGGTCGAGTTCTTCTACCCCGAGGAAATCGTGGCCTTCGAGCGCGAGTTCGTCGAGGCCCAGCAGGCCGCCTACATGGAAACCTGCGTGGAGGACGACGAGATCGCCGAGCGCATGGACGCCGGCCGCCGCGCGCTCATGCTGCGCGGCGACGACGAGAGCGGCCCCTACCAGAGCCCGATGGAAGACGGCATGCAGCAGTTCCACGAGTGGTACCGCAGCGCAATGCAGAACAACGCCTGAGCCGAAGAACACAGTGCAAGCGCTCTGGATGGTGCTCGGC
>NZ_JBFTPJ010001164.1:0-1561 GCF_056398445.1 Variovorax sp. 01T439_2 | reverse complement strand
GAACAGTGCGGGCGTGTCGCCCTGCAGTTGCGCCGCGAGCGCGGTGCCGGCGGCCGTGTCGAGGTCGCAGAAGCCGACCTTCGCGCCCTGCGCATGGAAGGCCCGCACCAGCGCCTCGCCGATGCCGCTCGCGCCGCCGGAGATGAAGACGGTGCGGCCGGCCAGCGAGGGATAGCGGGCGGTGTAGGACGAAAGTGGTGAGGCGTCGGTGGTCATGTGAGTGCAGCAACGGCGATGGACACGGGCGGCAAGCGTACCGGATGGGCGTGCCCCTGCCGCGCGAGGGGCCGCCGGCCGGCGTATGGCTTACGGCGAATGGCCGGCGCGGCCGTGCGCAGCTACGCTTCTTCTCCATGACGACGAACACGCTTCCCCGCCGAACCCTTCTTGGCTTGGCGCTTCTTCCCGCCGCGCTGGCGGTGCGCCCGGTGCGCGCCCAGGCGGCGGCCTCCATGCAGCTCTTCAAGGTGGTCTCGCCGCGCGACGAGGTGATCGTGGGCGCCGATGCGGCGCAGCTGGGCCCGGGCTCCAGCCCGGCCGTGGAGCGGCTGGCCGCTCAGCTCGCGGCCAAGGGCCAGCTCACGCTGTGGCAGTACGCCTCGCACAAGGACGCGGGCGGCGCGCTGGTGCAGGCGCCGCTCAGGCAGGTCGTGGTGTTCAGGAACGAGCTGCTGCGCATCGAGCCTTACGCCACGCCGCTCGCGATCCAGCCGCCGAAGTAGCCCTGCGCCTCAGATGCCGCGCGCGCGCTCCGACTTGAAGCGCGCGCGGAATTCCGCGAAGGTGCCCGCCTCGAGCGATTCGCGGACCTCGCGCATCAGGTTCAGGTAGTAGTGCAGGTTGTGGATGGTGGCGAGCATCGGCCCGAGCATCTCGGCGCAGCGGTCGAGGTGGTGCAGGTAGGCGCGGCTGAAGCCCTCGCGCCCGCCGTCGTTCCAGCTCACGCCCGAGGTGCCCGCGCAGGCATGGCAGGTGCAGCTCGGGTCGATGGGCTGCGGATCGTTCTTGTGGCGCGCATTGCGCATCTTCAGGTCGCCGAAGCGCGTGAACAGCGTGCCGTTGCGCGCATTGCGCGTGGGCATCACGCAGTCGAACATGTCGACGCCGTCGGCCACGCCCTGCACCAGGTCTTCGGGCGTGCCCACGCCCATCAGGTAGCGCGGCTTGTTCGCGGGCAGCCGGTGCGGCGTGTGGCCCATGATGTGCAGCATCTCCTCCTTGGGCTCGCCCACGCTCACGCCGCCGATGGCATAGCCCGGAAAGTCCATGTCGACCAGCGCCGCGAGCGATTCCTCGCGCAGGTTCTCGAACATGCCGCCCTGCACGATGCCGAACAGCGCGTTCGGATTCTGGAGCCGCGCGAACTCGTGCTGGCAGCGCTTGGCCCAGCGCAGGCTCAGCTCCATCGAGATGCGCGCCTCGGCCTCGGTCGTGATGTGGCCCTTGGTGTCGTAGGGCGTGCACTCGTCGAACTGCATCACGATGTCGCTGTTGAGGATGGTCTGGATCTGCATCGACACCTCGGGCGTGAGGAACAGCTTGTCGCCGTTGACGGGCGAGG
>NZ_JBFTPJ010001163.1:0-2974 GCF_056398445.1 Variovorax sp. 01T439_2 | reverse complement strand
CCTTCCAGGTGATAGCTCATACGAACCTCCGTTCAGAAGCCACACGAACACGGAACTTGTCGCCGCGACTCAGCGGCAAGGGGGGCGCTGATCCTACGCTTCGCAACCGGGCAAGTCGAGCACGATGCCCGGCCGCGCGCACTACCCTGGGTACCCCATTGCCGCCCGTGGATCAGCTGCGGCTTGCGTCGTGCGCCGGCTTGCCGATCTGCACGCTCACCTCCTCGCCCTTGAGCCTGGCCTGCACGGCCTTGATGGCCTTGTCGAGCCGCGCGCCGTAGTCGGCATCGGCCTGGCGGAAGTAGCTCACCGAACGGTCGATGATGTCCTGCCGCGTCACCGCACCCAGGCCGCCCGCGATGTTGTTCACCAGGCGCTCCTTGGCGGCTTCGTCCATCAGCCGGTAGAGGTCGCCGGCCTGCACGAAGTCGTTGTCCTCGGGGTGCTGCTGCCACTGGTGGCTGCCGGTCCAGCCATGGATCTCGAGCGGCGCGTAGACCGGCTCGTTGCTCTGCTTGGGCGCATCGCTGAAGCTGTTGGGCTCGTAATTGGGGCCGCGGCCGCCGTTGCCGTCGCCGCGCATCGCGCCGTCGCGGCCGTAGTTCTGCGCCGTGGTCGCATGCGGGCGGTTCACCGGCAGCTGCGTGTGGTTGATGCCCAGGCGGTAGCGCTGCGTGTCGCCGTAGCTGAACAGGCGGCCCTGCAGCATCTTGTCGGGCGAAGGGCCGATGCCGGGCACGAAGTTGGCCGGGTTGAACGCGGCCTGCTCGATCTCGGCAAAGTAATTGTCGGGATTGCGGTTGAGCGTGAGGATGCCGATGTCGATCTTCGGATAGTCCTTGTGCGACCAGACCTTGGTGAGGTCGAAGGGGTTGAAGCGGTAGGTCTGCGCCTCGGCCACCGGCATGATCTGCACCTGCACCTTCCAGCTCGGGAATTCGCCGCGCTCGATGGAATGCAGCAGGTCGAGGTGGTGGTGGTTCGGGTTTTCGCCGCCCACGCGCTGCGCCTCTTCGGCCACGAAGGTCTCGATGCCCTGGTGGGTCTTGAAGTGGTACTTGACCCAGAAGGCCTCGCCCTTGGCGTTCACCCACTGGAAGGTGTGCGAGCCGAAGCCGTCCATGTGGCGGTAGCTCTTCGGAATGCCGCGGTCACCGAACAGCCAGGTGAACTGGTGCGTCGCTTCGGGCGAGTGCGAGAAGAAGTCCCAGGCGTTGTTGGGCTCCTGCACGTGGCTGTAGGGGTCGCGCTTCTGCGAATGGATGAAGTCGGGAAATTTGAGCGGGTCGCGGATGAAGAAGACCGGCGTGTTGTTGCCGACGAGATCGTAGTTGCCGTCTTCGGTATAGAACTTGAGCGCGAAGCCGCGCGGGTCGCGCACGGTGTCGGCCGAGCCGAGTTCGGCATGCACCACGCGCTCCGGAATGCGCTCGCGGTCGAAGCGCGCAAGCTTCTCGATCAGGTGGTGGTCCTGCATCAGCACGGGGCCGCCGGGGCCGGCGGTCTGCGACTGCTGGTTGTTCTCGACGGGCGCGCCGTTTTCGGTGGTGAGCTTGCGGGAGTCGGTCATGGGTGGGCTTTCCTCTGGAGTTGTAGGGGCCCATGCATTTTGTCAATGAATACAGCCTTGCTGCATCACATTGAGCTATCGCCTCGATAGGCGGCCCGCCGAAGGCCGCCCGAGGTTTCAGACGATCAGCGCGATCGTGGCTTCGAGGTACTCCGACGGCGCCCGCCGGAAGCCTGAGCGCGTGAAGCGCTGCAACTGCCCGACCACGAAGGCCGTGAGCGCCGCGGCGCGCACCTGCGCGTCCACGCTCGGGGTGGCCGAGCCGTCCGCGGCGGCCGCCCCGCGCAGCACTTGGCGCAGCGTGGCCTCGATCTTGTCGAAGAACTGGTTCATGCGCTGCTGGAGGCGCTCGTTCTCGAACACCAGCGCATCGCCCACCATGACGCGCGTCATGCCGGGGTTGCGCTCGGCAAACTGCACGAGCAGCGTGAGGATCTTTGCGGCCTGCTGGGCGCCCGTTGCGCCTTCGCGCTCGAGGATCTGGTTCACCAGCGTGAAGACGCTCTGCTCGATGAAGTCGATCAGGCCCTCGAACATCTGGGCCTTGCTCGCGAAGTGGCGATAGAGCGCGGCCTCGCTGACGTCGAGCCGCGCGGCCAGCGCCGCGGTGGTCACGCGCTCGGCGCCGGGCTGCTCGAGCATGGCGGCCAGCGCCTGCAGGATCTGCACGCGCCGCTCCCCGGGCTTGGGGCGTTTTCGGACCGGCGCGACGGGCGTCAGCGTTTCGGTCTGGGTTTCTATGCCGGGATAGCTTGTCTCTTCGTTCTGCATGGAAGCGCGTGCAAAGATGTAATCAATTGATTCTCGCACAGGGCCGCGCAGTGAGCGCGCGCAAACCGGCCCCGGGAAAGCTCGTACAGAATCGGCCCATTCAACCAAGCAAAAGTTCTCATGGCCCCAAAAAGCGTTCTGGTGACGGGTGGTGCAGGTTTCATTGGCAGCCACACCTGCGTCGCGCTGGCCGCCGCCGGATACACACCGGTCATTCTCGACAATCTGGGCAACAGCGACATCCGGGTATTGGAGCGGTTGCGGCAGATCACAGGCAGCGCGCCACGGCTGATCGAGGGCGATGTGCGCGACCGGGCGCTGCTCGACCGCGTGCTGGGCGAAGAAGGCTTTGCGGCCGTGATCCACTTCGCGGGCCTGAAGGCCGTGGGCGACTCGGTGGCCGACCCGCTCACCTACTACGACAACAACGTGCACGGCAGCCTCGTGCTCGCCTCGGCCATGCAGCAGGCGGGCGTGCGGACGCTGATCTTCTCGTCGTCCGCCACGGTGTACGGCGAACCCGACCACTCGCCCATTCCGGAAGACGCGCCCTGCAGGCCGGCCAACCCCTACGGGCGCTCCAAGCGCATGGTGGAAGAGGCGCTGGCCGACCTGCACCGCGCACAGCCGGGC
>NZ_JBFTPJ010001162.1:0-1573 GCF_056398445.1 Variovorax sp. 01T439_2 | reverse complement strand
GCATAGCCCACTTCGATGGGCTCGGGGAAAGGCGACTCGGGCGCCAGCGGATAGTCCACCGACACCACCACCGCGCCCGCGCCGGCCAGCAGCCGGGCCACGTTGCGCCCGTTGTCCAGGTTGCCGCAGATGAAGGTGCCGCCATGGAAGTGCAGCACCAGCGGCACCGTCTCGCCGCGCGGGCGCTGTCCGTAGATCCGGGCGCCCACGGGCTCGCGGCCGGGCAGCTCGATCGACAGATCGGCTTCCACGCCTTGCGCCGCGGCGAGAGCAGCGGCTTCGGCAGAGCGGGACGATGGGCGCGGTGACATGGGGGCAACCTCAGGAGGATTGGCGATAGTCGAAATATAAGGCGGCCAGTGTGGCGTTAAACAGGCAAGCTGCCCCTACTCTGTTTCCAAACAGCTAACAATCCAGGAAACGCCGGGGATTGTCACCTTGTGTGAGAATCCGCGTCCTCCCGGCAATGGCCGGGCTCCCAGGAACAGTCATCAATGGATCAAATCCAGGCAATGCGGATCTTTGTCCGCGTGGTGGAAGCGGGCACGTTCACCCGGGCGGCGGACTCGCTCGCCCTGCCCAAGGGGACGGTCACCAAGCAGATCCAGGCGCTGGAATCGCGCCTGCGGGTGAAGCTGCTCAACCGCACCACGCGGCGAGTGACCGTGACGCCGGACGGCGCGGCCTACTACGAACGCGCCGCGCGCCTCTTGAACGACTTCGACGACATCGAAGCCAGCATGACCAATGCGCAGGCCAACCCGACCGGGCGGCTGCGCATCGACGTCGGCACCTCGGTGGCGCGGCAGATCATCCTGCCCGCGCTGGCCACCTTCTGCGACCGCTACCCCGAGATCCAGGTCGACCTGGGCGTGAGCGACCGCACGGTCGACCTCATCAGCGACAACGTCGACTGCGTGATCCGCGCCGGCGAGCTGAGCGACCAGTCGCTGGTGGCCCGGCGCATCGGCACGCTGCACTTCGTGACCGTGGCCTCGCCCGCCTACGTCAAGCGCTACGGCATTCCGCAGCATCCGAACGACATCGAGAAGCGCCACCACGTGGTGAGCTATTTTTCGGGCACCACGCGGCGCATCTATCCGCACGAGTTCAGGAAGGGCGACGAATACATCGAGCTCAACGGTCCCTACCGCGTGTCGGTCAACGAGAGCAACGCCCACATGGCGGCGGTGCTCGGCGGCTTCGGCATTTCGCAGTGCATCACCTTCATGGCGGAGCCGCTGCTCGCAAGCGGCGAGCTGGTCGAGGTGCTGCCCGACTGGCAGCGCGAGCCGCTTCCGATCCACGTGGTCTATCCGCCCAACCGCCACCTGAGCGCGAAGGTGCGGGCCTTCGTGGACTGGGCGGCGGAGCTGTTCGCGAAGAACCCGCGGCTGCAGCGGCGCTGAACTGCGCCTGACGCGCCTCAACCGGCCGGAGCGAACACCGGCTCGCAGCGCACTTCGGTCTTCACTGAGTTGGCGATGAAGCACTCTTCGTGCGCGCGGTGGTGCATGTGCTCGACCTGCTCGCGCGTGGGCAGGTTCTCGCCGGAGAACGTGACCTCGGGACG
>NZ_JBFTPJ010001161.1:0-1582 GCF_056398445.1 Variovorax sp. 01T439_2 | reverse complement strand
ATGCTCGAGGCCGAGTTCTCGTCGAAGGTGGGCCAGTCGTAGCCGGTGGACTGCCCGCCGATCCAGCTTTCGTAGCTCACGAGGTTGGGCACGCCGCTGTCCGCCGGCAGCTTGTCGGCGTCGCACAGGGCAATCCATTTGCGCACCGTGGGGCACTTGGCATGCACTGCCTGCACCAGCGGCAGGAAGTTCAGGTCGAAGCACAGGATCTGGTCTTCCGCGTGGTTGGCGATCCAGGCGATCTGGTCGGGGTGCAGGCGCGGGTTGATGGTGTGCAGCACGCGGCCGCTGCCGCTCACGCCGTAGTACAGCTCCAGGTGCCGGTAGCCGTTCCACGCCAGCGTGGCGATGCGGTCGCTGAACAGCAGCTGCTCGCCGTCCAGCGCATTGGCCACCTGCCGGGCGCGCGATGCGATCCCGCCCCACGTCGTGCGGTGGATGTCGCCCTCGACCCGGCGCGAGACGATCTCGCCGTCGCCGTTGTGGCGCTCGGCGAACTCGATCAGCGACGAGATCAAGAGCGGTTGGTCTTGCATCAAACCCAGCATCTACGGACTCCTTTTTGAAATGACTTCATGAAAGCTTGCGGACAACGGATTCACGCAAGCTTCGGCCACTTCCACAATGACACAAACCCGCACTGCCGGATTGAACGGAGCGGCTCATTGATGCGCCCGATCAAGGCACGGCCTGCGCCGGCGTGACCACGGCCGCCGAGGGCGTGGCGTCGAGCCGCAGCTGCGACGGCCATGTCGCCCAGGTTGCACCAAGTTCGGGCGTGTTCGGGTCGCCCTTGCGCATGAAGGCGCCGACGCTGGCCATCACCGCCCTGGACAGCGCGAGCCGGCCCGCCTGATTGGCCTTGCCGCCCATCACGTTGCTGAGCAGCGAGCCGCTGAAGTTGCCGAACACGAACGGCAGGTCGAAGGCATGCGCGGCCCCGTACACGTCGTTCCACGGCGAGGGCTCCTGCGCCCAGTCGAGGCGGTAGTGCCAGATGTTCGACTGGTGCGTCTTCATGGTGTTGAGCAGGTTGTCGCGGTTGGCCTCGAACAGGCCCTTCGTGATGGCGGCGGTGGCCGCGTTGTAGCCGGTGCCGGGCGTGTCTACCGGAAGGTAGGACGCATCGATGATGTCGGCCACCGTGAGCGTGGGCGGTGCATCGGGGTCGAAGTTGAACATCATCGAGAAGCGCTGGGCATCGGTGACGATCCAGCCCGGCTTGGGGAAGCCGATGGTTCCCAGCAGCGAGGCGAAGAGCTTGCCCTCGTCGCGCGTGTTGCCGGCCAGCATCGGCACCTTGGCGTAGTTGCCGGCCGCGATGGCGCCGATCGGATCGGCCGGCAGCACCGCGCCGTCGGGAATCGGCGCGACGCTGCCCAGGCCGCTGGCAACCACCGTGGCCAGCATCGCCCCACCCTCCTGGGCGCGCAGGTACTCGGCAATCTGGGCCGGCGTGCGCGTGCCGATGTAGGCCTTGGCGGCGGCCGCGTCGGCGGCGGTGCCGTCGGCCACGAGCAGCTTCTCGAGGATCGACTGCCCCTGCGCGAGCGAAGCCGCTGCCGGCGCCAGGGTCGGCAGC
>NZ_JBFTPJ010001160.1:0-1585 GCF_056398445.1 Variovorax sp. 01T439_2 | reverse complement strand
ATCCTCGGCCGCGCCTTCGACGTGGTCATCCAGTTCCAGGACAAGGACGGCGGCATGCACGAGCGCCATTGCCAGGGCCACGCCGTGCGCTTCGAGCGCACCGGCCACGTGGGACGGCACTTCGAATACCGCATCGGCCTGCGCTCGTGGTTCTGGCTGCTCACCAAGCGCATCAACTCGCGCATCCTGCAGGAAAAGAAGGTGCTCGAAGTGCTCGACGCGGTCCTTGAAGACAGCCCGATCAGGCGCTTCAAGAAGACCAGGACCAGCAACGTCATCGGCACCCACAACCCGCGCCGCTACTGCGTGCAGCATCAGGAAAGCGACTACCAGTTCCTGTCGCGGCTGCTGGAAGACGAAGGCATCTACTACTGGTTCGACGCGCACGATGCGCCCGGCACCATGCACCTGTCGGACGCCAGCGACATCGCGCACGACAAGCTGCCCGTGGAGGGCACGCTGCGCCACATGGCCACCGACACCACCGAGGCGCGCCACAACGAGATCTCGCGCTGGGTGAGCGCACGCCAGTTCGACACCGGCACCTACGCCTCGCGCGACAGCGACTTCAAGGCCATCAAGAAGAAGCTCGAGGCCGCGGGCGGCCAGCCCGACAAGCACGAGCTGGCCGAATTCGAGGCCTTCGAGTTTGCCGGCGGCTACTTCACGGGTGCGGATGCGGACGACAAGGGCAAGCTGCGCGGCGAGGAGATCGTCGCGCGCCGCCAGCGCCACTGGGCGCTCACCACCTGGCCCGACGTGGCGGCGGGGCGCAGCTTCACCTTCGAGGGCGACCCCGACGGCACGCGCGATGGCGACTACGTGATCGCCGCCTGCATCTTCGCGGCGAGCCACCCCGGCTACGAGAGCATTCCCCATGCCACGCCGAGGATGCCCATCGAGCAGGCGCTGCGCGAGGCGCTCGACGACGACGCCGTCAATGCCCAGGCGCGGCCCGCACTCGAGGCGCTGATCGCCGACGCGCCCGCGCTGCGCACCGACCTGCAGGGCACCAGTGCCTTCCTGATCACCGCGATTCCCGTCGACGTGCCGTTCCGCCCGCCACGCCTCACGCCGCGCGTCGTCATGCCCGGGCCGCAATCGGCCATCGTGGTGGGGCCGGCCGGCGAAGAGATCCACGCCGACGACTTCGGCCGCGTGAAAGTGCACTTCCACTGGGACCGCTACGACAAGAGCGACGAGAAGTCCACCTGCTGGGTGCGCGTCTCGCAGCCCTGGGCGGGCAAGGGCTGGGGCGGGTACTTCATTCCGCGCATCGGGCAGGAGGTGATCGTCGACTTCATCAACGGCGACCCCGACCGGCCGATCATCGTGGGCCGCGTCTACAACGACGACCAGCCGATCCCCTTCGGCTCGCACACGCAGAGCGGCTTTCGCACGCGCTCAACGCCCAAGGGCAGCGCGTCCAACTGCAACGAGTTCCGCTTCGAGGACAAGAAGGGTTCGGAGCAGGTGTACCTGCACGCCGAAAAAAACCAGGACATCGAGGTCGAGAACGACGAGACCCATTGGGTGGGCCACGACCGCACCAAGACCATCGACCACGACGAGACCACGCACGTCA
>NZ_JBFTPJ010001159.1:0-1585 GCF_056398445.1 Variovorax sp. 01T439_2 | reverse complement strand
GGGCTCGAGCGTGGCGCTGCCCATCGCGAGGCGATGGCCGACTTCCCCGAACACCTGCGTCGTCGTGCTGTCGTACTTGCCCGTCAAGGTGTCGTTGAAGCCCGCAAACGCGGCGGAACGGCTCGTGTCCGTCTTGCTCCAGCTGTGGCTCGCGCCCAGGCGCAGCGCCGTGGCACCCCACTGCGTGCCGCCGTAGACGCCCAGGTGATAGCTGTCGGTCTTGCTGCTGCTGTTGCTTGTGCTGGTGTCTGCGCTCGCGCGGCTGTAGCCACCGAGCGCACCCACGCGCCAACCGGCGCCGATGCCGGTGTCCGCACCGACGAAGAACCCGCCGATGTCGCGCTTGAGCTTGGCCGCATTGCCGTCGCTGTCGATGCGGCCCCAGGAGCCGAACACCTGGCCCCAGCTGGATCGCGCCTGGCCGTCCTCGGGCGTGCAGGCCGTGCCGGCCTGTTGCGGTGTTGGCGCCGCACTGCCGGGTGCGCACGCCGCGCTGCGCAGTCGATCGATCGCGGCCTCGCGCACGAAGCGGCTGTCTTCCAGCGCCGCGGTCTTGGAGGAGGCATGGATGTCCGCCGACAGCTGGTTCAGCGCGTCGCGTGCCGCGAAGTCGTTGGGGAGCCACGCCACGGCGGTGGACAGCGGGTTGGCGCCCGGCAGGCTCTCCAATGCGCCGCCGACGGCCACCTGGTTGGGCGTGGTGGCGGGCTCGGTGAAGCTGCGTGTCTTCTGGGCCAGCAGGTAGACATGGTTCGCGTCGTAGCTGTCGGTCACGCGGACGAAAGCGCTCTCGGTGTCGCCCGTCAGGTTGTAGGTGCCGATGACGCCGCCGTCCGCGCTCAGCACCGTGTAGCGCGTGCCGATGCCGAAACTGCCGTTGCCCGTGCGGACCACCTGCAGGCGCGCGCCGCTTGCGATGCTCGCGCTGCCGCTCACGCGCAGCAGGTCCGAAGCCGTGGAGGCCGGATCGACTTCGACCTGGTAGGTCGAGCCCGCCTGCTGCGCGAAGTTGCCGTTGACGCTGAGCGTGCCGATGGAGTTGCCCGGTGCGACCGTGCCGGCGACCGTGGTGCCGCCGACCGAGCCCGAGCCCTGGAGCCGGCCCGCCGCCAGCACATTCATGCTGCCGCCGAGCGCGCCGTTGACCGCCAGCGTGCCGGCTTCGACGGTGGTCGCTCCGGCAAAGGCCGCGCTGTTGCCGGTGAGGTTGGTCATGCCCGTACCGATCTGGCGAATAACGCCGCTTCCGGAGATGTCGCCGCCAAGATCGAGCCGGTTCGCGCGGTTGAAGACGAACGTGCCATCGTTCACCACATTGCCCGCAACGGAGCCCGACGTACCGCCGCTACCAAGCTGCAGCGTGCTTGCGCCGTTGATCGTCGTGCCGCCGGTGTAGGTGTTGGTACCCGTCAGCACCTGCGTGCCGGCCGCAAGCACGAAGCTGCCGCTGCCTGCAATGGCGCCGCTGAAGGTGTCCTGTGCGGCGGTCAGCGTGAGGGTCTTGCCGCCGAGCGTGACGGCGCCGCTGCCCGAGAGGCGCCGCACGCTGGTGCCCGCCGCGCTCACGCCGGCAATGTCGAAAGTG
>NZ_JBFTPJ010001158.1:0-1587 GCF_056398445.1 Variovorax sp. 01T439_2 | reverse complement strand
GTCTTCCTGCAGCGCCGAGGCGCCGCCGACATCGAACAGGCGCGTCGCGGCGTTCAGCACGGTGTCGACGATGCCGACCTGCGCCTTGGCGGTGCGCAGCTCCACGTCGACGAGCAGGCTTTCGGGAACGGGCTCGCCGCGCTGGTGCATGCGGTCGATGTCGCCCAGCCCGCGGGCCACTGCAGCCACCGTTGCGGCGGCCGTGAAGGCCGCGCTGGAAAGCTGCCCCACCACCTGCTGGACCAACGGATCTTCCCGCGGCGTGGTGCCGCTGCCGTGGCTGTATACGCGCTTGCGCGGCTGCACGAAGGCGACCGCGTCGCGCTCGATCGCGCGCGCGATGCCGGCCAGCGTGGCCAGGTGGGTGAGCTGGAAATGGGCCGTGAGCGGCGTCGGCCGGTCGCGGTCGTAGGTCAGCACATTGCCGGCCTCGACAGCGACACGGCGAAAGCGCGTGGTACCCGACCCGGTCAGGCGTTGGCCGAAGCCGCGCCAGTCGTCGATGCGTTCCACGCCGCTCGCTTCCGCGGGCACAAGCACCAGCACCCGGCCTTGCTTGCTCGGATCGTCCGCGCGCTGGGCGGTCACGGGAATCCAGTCGGCATAGAGCGTGCCTGTGCTGTAGTACTTGTCGCCATCGAGCAGCCAGCCCTTGCCGTCGCGCGTGAGCGTGGTTTGCAGCGTGCCCAGCTCGGCCTCGCCCAACTCGGTGGTGGCATTGCCGAAGATCGCGCCGTCGGCCGCGCGCCGCAGCCAGGGTGCATGCAGCTCGGGATCGATCTCGGCATAGAGCCGTTCGATGAAGCCGAAGTGCGCGCGCAGGATCTGCGGCAGGTTCGAATCGGCGGCGCCAAGCTCGATGAGCAGGTCGAACAACTGCTCGACCGAAGCGCCAAGGCCACCGTGGACCCGCGGCACGCGCAGCGCGCCGAAGTTCGCTTCGCGCAGCCAGGTGACGGCGTCGTAGGCCAGTGCGCGCTCGTTCTCGCGTTGGGCGGCATGTTCGGCGATGCGGGCGAAGACGGGGCGGAAGCGCTCGGCGAGCTGTTCGTAGGCAGGGGGTGGTGGGGGCATGAACGATGAGGTACCAGGAAAGGTGGAGAAGGCGGTCACGCGATGGCGGCCGGATGCGCCTCGCGCGCCGAATGCGCCGGATGCGCCGGATGCGCGGGTCGCCGCAGCCCGAGGTGCTCGCGCAGCGTGCGGCCTTCGTACTCGGTGCGGAACAGGCCGCGCCGCCGCAGCTCGGGCAGCACCAGTTCGATGAAATCGTCCAGGCCGCCCGGGAACCACGGCGCCATGATGTTGAAGCCGTCCGCGCCGCGTTCCTCGAACCACTGCTGCAGCTGGTCGGCAACGCGGGCGGGCGTACCCACCACCTGCTGGTGGCCGCGCGCGCCGGCAATGCGCAGGTAGAGATCGCGGATGCTGAGGTTTTCGCGCCGCGCCAGGTCCAGCAGCAGCCGCTGGCGGCTCTTGGGGCCGTTGGTTTCCGGCAGTTCGGGCAGCGGGCCGTCGACCGGCAGCCTGGAGAAATCGAAGCCTCCGATCACGTTCGACAGCAGCGACACGCCGACCACCGGGTGC
>NZ_JBFTPJ010001157.1:0-1588 GCF_056398445.1 Variovorax sp. 01T439_2 | reverse complement strand
CGTTTCCACTGTCCGGTGCCCTTGACCGCGGGTGCCTCGCTCGAACTGCCTCCCGGCCCCGCGCGCCACGTTCAGGTGCTGCGCATGCAGCCCGGCGATGCGCTCACCTTGTTCGACGGCTCGGGCGGCGAATATGCGGCAACCGTGGAGCGCATGGGGCGCAGCGATGTGTCGGTGACGATCGGCGCCCATGCACCGGCCGAGCGCGAGGCCGTGCGCTCGGTGCACCTGGCCGTCGGCATGCCGGCCAACGAGCGCATGGACTGGCTGGTCGAAAAAGCCACCGAACTGGGCGTCGCGAGCATCCAGCCGCTGGCCACGGCCCATGGCGTGCTGCGCCTTTCGGGCGAGCGCGCCGAGAAGAAGAGGGCGCATTGGGAAGCGATTGCGATTGCCGCCTGCGAGCAATGCGGCCGCAACCGCGTGCCGCGGATCCATCCGGTGCGGCCGTTCTCGAGCCCCTCGGCCTGGATAGGCGCGCATGCGGGCGAGGCCCCGCTGCGCCTTGTTCTGAGCCTGGCCGAAGGCACGCGGCGCCTGGCCGATGCCACCGCCTCGGCGCCGGCCGATCGCAGCGTGCTGGTGCTGAGCGGCCCCGAGGGCGGCCTGAGCAGCGCCGAGGAACAGGAAGCGCTGGCCTGCGGCTTTGCGCCGGTCACGCTCGGGCCGCGCGTGCTGCGCGCCGAAACCGCGGCGCTGGCCGCGCTGGTATTGCTCGCGGGCCCCTGAGCGGCGCTTCCGCCAAGGCCCGCCTCACCCATCCCCATCACAAGAAAAGGCTCTCCACGCCATGCCTCGTTCGCCACGCGCCCTCCGGCTTGCCCCCCTCGCGCCCCTTGTGCTGGCCCTGCTCTGCGCCGCGCCGGGCGCGCAGGCCCAGAACACCGCCGTCGCCCCCACGCCGGCGCAGGTCACTCCCGAGGTGGAAAAAACCTTCACGCAGCTGATGGCGGCGCCCGCGGTCCAGAAGCTGCTCGACGCGGTCAAGGCCGACCACGAGCGTTCGGTCGAAGACCTGAAGATGCTGACCGAGATCGAAGCGCCGCCGTTCAAGGAAAGCAAGCGCGCCGAGGCCTTCCTGGCGCGCATGAAGGCGCTCGGGCTCGCCGACGCAAAGATCGATGCCGAGGGCAACGTGGTCGGGCTGCGCAAGGGCACCGGCAACGGCCCCAAGCTGCTGGTCTCGGCCCACCTGGACACCGTGTTCCCCGCCGGCACCGACGTGAAGGTGAAGGAGCATGACGGCAAGCTCCACGCGCCCGGCATCGCGGACGATACGCGCGGCCTGTCGGTGCTGCTGTCGTGGCTCAAGGTGCTCAACGACAACAAGGTCCAGACCGTGGGCGACCTGCTCTTCGTCGCCAATGTGGGCGAGGAAGAGCTCGGCAACCTGCGCGGCATGAAGGCCATCTTCCGCGACCACCTCGACATCGACGGCATGGTGGGGCTGGAGCCTTCGCCCGACGGCAACGTGCTGGTGCTCGGCACGGCGAGCCACCGCTATGAAGTCACGTTCAAGGGCCCGGGCGGCCACAGCTTTGCCGCCTTCGGCCAGGTGCCCAGTGCGATCCACGGCATGGGCCGCGCC
>NZ_JBFTPJ010001156.1:0-1592 GCF_056398445.1 Variovorax sp. 01T439_2 | reverse complement strand
GCCCAGAGCGCAGCACCAGCACCGATCCAGACCGCCAGGACGAGCACGGCCCCCGCAATGCTTCGGGGCTTCGCGCCCTGCTCCTTCATCCACAGGTCGGCGCGCTGGCGGCATTCCTCGAGTACATCGGCCGGAATGAGCCGGATGTTCAGCCAGATCAGGCCGGGCAGCAGCAAGGCGTCGTCGAGGTAGCCCAGAACGGGAATGAAATCCGGGATGAGGTCGATCGGGCTCAGCGCATAGGCGACGACGAAGGCCGCGAGCAGCTTGGCGAACCAGGGCGTGCCCGGATGGCGGTAGGCGAACCACAGGGTCACGCCATCGCGCTTGATGCGCGACGCCCATTGCCTGATGCGTTGGAAAATGGCCATGCTCACACGCTGTCGAACCGGTGCATTGCTTCGCGTGTTAAGGTGCACCTCGGCTTCAAAGCCGTCGCAACCCACGCAGATCCGCCGGCGATCCACTGCTGCGAGCCCATACCGCGCTCATCAGCTTGGGTTGCGCGGTTCACCTCTACTGCCAACACGGTGTTATTGATTCGGTTGCTCTGCTTCTCGAGACTCTGCGCGATCATTCGTCGATGTACTGCGTCAGAATGGTGGAAAGCCGCTTCTTCAGGAGCGGGTTGCTGCATCATTCCATGAGACGAAGCCCGTTCCATTTGTTCGAATCCGTGCCGCCGACAAGCGCTTCGCAGAATGTTCCGCTTCAGGATCACGACGCCGTGCGCGAACGCGGCACACAACCGTCGGTGCGGCCAAGCTTGGCCGCGATCGGCATCCGTGAGGGAGAACATCCCTCGATCATGTTCCCAGGGAAAAGAAAAAACCCCTGTAAATCGATGATTCACAGGGGTTTCAGCTTGGTAGGGGTGGTGCCCAGAAGAGGACTCGAACCTCCACGATGTTACTCGCTAGTACCTGAAACTAGTGCGTCTACCAATTCCGCCATCTGGGCCCACATAGCTGCCGAAGCAGTTATGTTTTGAATTTCAGGAAAGAGAGAATCATATCAAAAATAATGGCACTTCCAGCGGTCTGCTGGATGAATTTGAAGGAACTGTTCAAGGGCATCGCGACGGACACGGTTTCGTGCAGCGCGACGACGGCGAAGCCGACATCTATCTGCCCCCGAACGAGATGCGTGCAGTGCTGCACAAGGACCGCGTCAAGGCGCGCGTGGTGCGGCAGGATCGGCGCGGACGTCCCGAGGGGCGGGTGGTCGAAATCGTCGAGCGCCCCGAGCAGCCGATCATCGGCCGCCTGCTGCATGAAGGCGGCGTCTGGCTCGTCGCGCCCGAAGACAAGCGCTACGGACAGGACGTCCTGATTCCCAAGGGCGCCACCGGCCCCGCCAAGGTGGGGCAGGTGGTCGTGGTGCAGCTCACCGAGCCGCCGGCGCTGTTCGGCCAGCCGGTCGGGCGCGTGAAGGAAGTGCTGGGCGAGATCGACGACCCCGGCATGGAGATCGAGATTGCGGTGCGCAAGTACGGCGTGCCGCACGAGTTTTCCGAGGCCTGCCTGGCCGAAGCCAAGGCGCTGCCCGAGAAGGTTCGCCCCGCCGACAAGAAGGGGCGCATCGACCTGACC
>NZ_JBFTPJ010001155.1:0-1592 GCF_056398445.1 Variovorax sp. 01T439_2 | reverse complement strand
CCGACAACTACGACAAGTTCACCTACACCGCGCCCAGCGAGCTGCCGCGCGTGCGCACCTACCAGCGCGAGTACGTCACCTCCAGCCGCTTCACCATTCCGTCGCTGCAGCTCACGCATGTGGGGCAGCTGTCGAGCAACCACTACTACAGCGTGTATGGCGGCCTGCTCGAATCCATGTTTGCGGGCGTGGGCGCCGAATGGCTGTACCGGCCCGCGCGCTCCCCGGTGGCCTTTGGCGTGGACATCAACCGCGTGCGCCAGCGCGACTTCAACCAGGACTTTGGCCTGCGCGACTACAAGGTGACCACCGGCCACGCCAGCCTTTACTGGGACACCGGCTGGAACGGCGTCATGGCCAAGATCAGCGCGGGCCAGTACCTTGCGGGCGACCGCGGCGTGACGCTCGAAGTCATCCGCCGCTTCGACAACGGTTTTGTGCTGGGCGCCTACGCCACCAAGACCAATGTCTCGTCAAGGCAGTTTGGCGAAGGCGACTTCGACAAGGGCATCTACCTTTCGATTCCGCTCGATGCGCTGCTGCCGCGGTCCAGCAAGTTTGCACTGGGCTTTGCATGGTCGCCGCTCACCCGCGACGGCGGCGCGCGCCTGGCCCGCAGCAACACCCTTTATGAACTGACCTCCGTGCGCGACCAGGGCGCATTCAACTTTGCGGCCCCGCCAGACAACACGCCGCGTGCCGGAGACAACCTCTTGAATTTCGATCGCAGCCCATGAGCGCTTTTTCCTTCAAAGAAAGGCGGACACGTTGAAATCCGTTCTTGTCGTTTGCATCGGCAACATCTGCCGAAGCCCGATGGCGCATGTGCTGCTGGCCGATGCGCTGCCGGAGATCACCGTGTCGTCAGCCGGCACGGGTGCGTTGATAGGCCACCCCGCAGACCCCATCGCGCAGGAATTGATGGCCGCGCGCGGCCTTGACCTGAGCGCCCACCGCGCGCGCCAGATCACCCAGCCCATGTGTGTGCAGGCCGACCTGATCCTCACCATGGACGACGGGCAGCGCCGTCACATCGAAAACAACTACCCGCTCACGCGCGGCAGGGTCTTTCGGCTTGCCGAAACCGCCAAGCTGAATATCCCTGACCCCTACCGCATGGGCCAGGAAGCCTTCGAGCACGCACTTCAACTCATCGACGCCGGCGTCAAGACATGGGCCGAACGGATTCGGCAATTCAAATGAACACTCCTGCTGTGACTACTTCCAATGCTGCGCGGGCTGGCCAGGCTGCTGCGACTTCAGCCGCGAGGCCGGAAGATGACGAGATCAACCTGTCGGAATGGATAGACATCCTGATTGATCGAAAGTGGCTCGTTGTAGCTGTCACCGCGTTGGCACTATTGCTCGGAGTGGCCTACGCACTGCTGTCCACCCCCATCTACCAGTCCAACCTGCTGATCCAGGTCGAGGATGCCGCACCCGATGCCAAGGGGTTTCTTGGCGAAACCTCCAGCCTCTTCGACGTAAAGACACCCGCCACCGGCGAAATCCAGGTTATTCGTTCCCGGATGGTATTGGGTGCCGCTGTGAACCAAACGCGGGCCTATATTGACGCAAGGCCACGCTATCTC
>NZ_JBFTPJ010001154.1:0-1600 GCF_056398445.1 Variovorax sp. 01T439_2 | reverse complement strand
GGCGTGTATTTCTCGATCATCACGCAGGCCATGACCTTTGCCGCGATGCTGCTGTTCTTCCGCAACGAGACGGGCTTTGGCGGCAACAACGGTTTTACCGACTTCAAGCGCATCCTGGGCATTCCGATCGCTACGCAGGAAATGCGCATGACGCTCTTCGCGCTCACGGGCCTTACGCTGCTGGGCTTCTTCCTGTTTGCGAAGTGGCTCATCGCAAGCAAGTTCGGCCGCGTGCTGCAGGCCATCCGCGATGCTGAAACGCGCGTGATGTTCTCGGGCTACAACCCGCTGCCCTACAAGCTCACGATCTGGGTCATTTCGGCCGTGATGTGCGGCGTGGCCGGTGCCTTGTATGTGCCGCAGGTGGGCATCATCAACCCCGGCGAGATGAGCGCGGCCAACTCCATCGAGATCGCGATCTGGGCCGCGGTGGGCGGGCGCGCGACGCTGATCGGGCCGATCATCGGCGCCTTCATCGTCAACGGCGCGAAGAGCTGGCTCACGGTGGCCTACCCCGAGTACTGGCTGTACTTCCTGGGGGCCTTGTTCATTGCCGTCACGCTGTTCCTGCCGAACGGTATCGTGGGCCTGGTGAAGAAATGGCTGTCGCGTGAAAAGGCGGCGCCGAGCGCCGGCCGAGAGGAAGCACAGCGCGCCATGGCCGCCGCGCAAGGCGTGGAGCCGGAGGCGCTGCACGCGCCGCTGGTGGCCGAAGTGAAGGGAGCGCGTGCATGACACCCGACCTGATGGAAGCTGGCGCCGAGCGCGCCGCCCGCGCCAAGGGCATGCACCACGCGGGCGGCAGCACCGAATCGGGCGGCCGTTCCGCGGACTTCGGCCGCATCGCAACGCCGGGCGAAGTGGACGTGACGCACGGCCGCATCCTCTACCTGGAGGACGTGAGCGTGAGCTTCGACGGCTTCAAGGCCATCAACAAGCTGTCGCTCGACATTGCGCCGGGCGAGCTGCGCTGCATCATCGGCCCGAACGGTGCGGGCAAGACCACGATGATGGACATCATCACCGGCAAGACGCGGCCCGACGAGGGCACGGTGTTCTTCGGCAGCACCATCGACCTGCTGCGCCATCGCGAGGCCGACATCGCGCAGCTGGGCATCGGCCGCAAGTTCCAGAAGCCGACGGTGTTCGAGCATCTCACGGTGTTCGAGAACCTCGAGCTCGCACTCAAGACCAACAAGGGCGTTCGCGCCTCGATGCTGTTCAGGCTCGACTCGGCGCAGAGCGACCGGCTCGCCGAGGTGCTGCAGACCATTCACCTGGCCGACAGCGTGTCGCGCCTGGCCGGCAATCTGAGCCATGGCCAGAAGCAGTGGCTCGAGATCGGCATGCTGCTGATGCAGGACCCGAAGCTGCTGCTGCTCGACGAGCCCGTGGCCGGCATGACCGACGAGGAAACGGCGCGCACGGCCGAGCTGTTTCTCACGCTCAAGGGCAAGCATTCCCTGATGGTGGTGGAGCACGACATGAGCTTCATCCGCACCATTTCCGAGATCGTCACCGTGCTGTGCGACGGGTCCGTGCTGGCGCAGGGCACGCTGGACGAGGTGCAGGCGGATGAACGCGTGATCGAGGTTTATCT
>NZ_JBFTPJ010001153.1:0-1602 GCF_056398445.1 Variovorax sp. 01T439_2 | reverse complement strand
CGCTGCGGGAGGAGGGCGTGGAGGCGACGGTGCAGCGCGAATACCTGGGCGCCGTCATGGGCCAGCTGCCGCCCGACCAGTGCCTGCCCGAGATCTGGATCGACGACGAAACCCAGTTCGAGCGCGCGCAGCAGGTGCTGCATGCGGCCCAGCACCGGCCGCAGCGCAACTGGCA
Organism: Variovorax sp. 01T439_2; assembly: GCF_056398445.1. NCBI lineage: Bacteria > Pseudomonadati > Pseudomonadota > Betaproteobacteria > Burkholderiales > Comamonadaceae > Variovorax > Variovorax sp. 01T439_2. The sequence goes on along the minus strand of NZ_JBFTPJ010001153.1, from coordinate 1,427 downwards.
GTGCGCCTGCGGCGAGCGCATCGAAGGCGGCTTCGAGCAGTGCTGGCACTGCGGCGCGATGATGCCGGTGGCCTGAGGCTACTTCCAGCGCAGCAGTTCGACGTCGATGCTGTGGGTGCCGTCGCCCAGCGTCAGCGTGTTCTCCTGGATCGTCGCCTGCAGCTGCATGCTGCGCTGTGCGAGCGCGGCCAGCGCCTGCGAGGCTTCCGTCGGCACCCGGTAGACCTGCAGGTTCTGCGGCCGCGTGAGCTTGTTCTCGATGCCGCGCCACCAGATCTCGGCGGCGTGGTTGAAGCAGTAGACGATCACCTCGTCCGCCTTGCCGCAGGCCTTGATGACGGGCTTGTCCTCGGGCTGGCCGACCTCGATCCACAGCTTGGTCTCGCCCGTGAAGTCGCGCAGCCAGACATCGGGCTCGTCCACGTTCGACAGGCCCGCGCCGAAGGCCAGCGTGCCGTCGCCGTTGCACACGTCCTGCAGCTTGTGCGCGTTGAGCGCGAGCGCGACGAGCCGGATCATCATCCGCTCGTCGGTCTCGCTCGGGTGGCGCGCCAGGGTCAGCGCATGGTCGGCGTAGTAGCCGTGGTCGATGTCGGCCACCGCGAGGGCGGCCTTGAAGATGGTGGATTTGAGGGCCATGGGTGCGCGAGTGTATGCGCCCCCACGGGCCGCGTCAGAACGCCACCGAGGCCTGCAGGTACACCGTGCGCGGCTGGCCCACGTACTTGCCGCCGTTGTTGTCGACCGAGCGGTTGTAGTAGCGGCGGTCGAACAGGTTCTTGATGCCGACGGCGAGCTTCAGGTGGCACATCGAGGGGCCGAAGTCGTACGCCGCGCGCAGGTTCATGGTGGCGTAGCCCGGAATGTTGCCGAGCCGGCCGTTCGGGTCTTCCAGCGTGATGTACTGCGCGCCGTCGTCGGGCGAGCCCGGCGAGCGCTGCTTCGACTGCGCGTACACGTCGGCATTGAAGGTCCACGGCCCGCGCTCGTAGCGTGCGCCGAGCGTGGCCACCTGGCGCGAGTAGAAGGGCAGGTCGCGGCCGGCAAAGGCCCCGGCCTTGGCAATCGCCTGCGTGTAGGTGTAGGTGGCCGACACCGACAGGCCCTTGAGCGAATCGCTCAGGCTGCCGAGCTGGTAACGCAGCGCCGATTCCAGCCCGCGGTGCCGCGTGGCGCCCAGGTCGGTCCACTGGCCGACGTCGCCGGTGATGGAGCGGGCCAGCAGCAGTTCCTTGTCGAAGTTGATGTTGAACAGCGTGAGCTCGCCGCTCCAGGCCTCGCCCTTGTAGTGCGTGCCGATCTCATACGTCTTGGCCTTCTCGGGGTGCAGGCCGCTGGTGGACTGCGCGAGCTGCGCATACTGCTGCGGCCCGAAGGACACGCCGGCGTTCGCGAACACCGACCAGCGCTCGTTCATGCGGTAGAGC
>NZ_JBFTPJ010001152.1:0-1603 GCF_056398445.1 Variovorax sp. 01T439_2 | reverse complement strand
GTGCAGCAGCGTCGTCTTGCCGGCGCCCGAGGGCCCGATCACCGCGGCCTGCTCGCCCGCCGCCACCTGCAGGTCCAGCGCCCGCAGCGCCGGCGGCGCCGCGGCGGGGGCCGCCGGGTGCCGGCCGGAGGCCGACCGCAGCTCGATGTTCACCGGCTTCGCTCCTGCATCGCGCCGGTCAGTTCAGCAGCCCGGCGTTGCGCGCCGCAGCCTCGATGCCCTTGTAGTTCTCGGCGCGCGTCGGCACGAAGCGCGTGGCACGCTGCAGCGCGAGGATGTCCTTGCCCTCAGGCGTGGCCGGGCTCAGCTCGATGAACGCGCGCACCAGCTGCTCGCGCCGGGCGGCCGGCATGTCGGCATGCACGGTCCAGTTGTAGTCGTAGTAGGTGGGCGTGGTGTAGAACACCCGCACCTTCGCCGGATCGACCTTCTTGTCGGCCACGAGCTTGTCCCACACCGAGATGTTGAGCGCCCCGGCGTCCACCTTGCCCGATGCCACTGCGGCCACCGTGGCATCGTGCGCGCCGGAATAGGCCACGCGCTTGAGGTCGCGGTCGGGGTCGATGCCGGCCGCCAGCAGGAAGCTGCGCGGCATCAGGTGGCCCGAGGTGCTGGACTGCGAGCCGAAGCTCAGGTTGCGGCCCTTGAGGTCGGCGAGCGAGCGGATGTCCGGATTCGTCGTGATGAACACCGAGCGGAATTTCTCGTCTTCCTCGCGCTGCACCAGCGGCACCATCTTGCCGCCCGAACGATGGCTGGCCTGCACGAAGGTGAAGCCGCCGAGCCAGGCCAGGTCGACCTGCTTGTTGGCCAGGGCCTCGACGGCGGCGGCGTAGTCGGTGACCGGCGTGAATTCGACCTTCACGCCCAGCTTGCGCTCCAGGTAGGCGGCCAGCGGCGCCGACTTGCGCGCGAGCTCGGTGGGCGATTCGTCGGGGATCGCGGTGATGCGGAAGGTTTGTTGGGCCTGCGCGGCCATGGCACCGGCCAGCAGGGCCAGCGCCAGCACGAAGCGCGGCAAGACAGCAAATTTCATGAGACTCCCGAAAAGCGAAGAACAAGGCGGGGATTAGACCGCAAGAGCCCGATCACCCGCCGGCGGCCCGGCAGCTGCGGAAGCCGGCGAAGATGTCGCGGCGGTGCGGCTCGAAGAAGTTGCGGTAGCGCGCATGCGCGAGCGCCGCCGACGTGGCGTGGCAGGCGCCGCGCAGCACCCGCCGGGTGCCGAACCATGGCGCCGAGTAGTCGCGGTAGGGATGAGGCGTGAAGCCTGGGTAAGGTTCGAACGGGCTCGAGGTCCATTCCCAGACCCGGCCCCAGGCGAAGCCCGGCAGCGTGAGTGCCGCGCACTCCCATTCGGCTTCGGTCGGCAGCCGCCGCCCGGCCCAGCGGCACCAGGCCTCGGCTTCGTGCGCGTTCAGGTGGACCGCTGCGCCCTGCGGGTCGAGCGGCAGCCAGCGGCCGCCGCGCCGCTGCTGCCAGCCGGTGCCCGGCGCACGAAGACAGGCGGGGTGGCGCAGCGGCTGGTGCGCGAGCCAGTCGCGGCCCGCGTCGGACCACCACGCCGGGTGCTCGTAGCCGCCGGCTTCCACGAACGGCAGAA
>NZ_JBFTPJ010001151.1:0-1605 GCF_056398445.1 Variovorax sp. 01T439_2 | reverse complement strand
CGGCCAGCGCCATCGCGGCCGAGCCGGCCGCGAGCAGCAGCGCCGCGCCCAGCGGCCAGCGCAGGGGCGGCAGCGCGGCACCGGGCGGCGGGCACACGTCGCTGGCCATCGACAGGTGCACATGGGTGTACAGCAGCGACACGAAGATCGTCATGTCCACCGCAATCAGCACGACCATGGCCCACCACGAGTGCGATGCCCGCCCTCGCGCGCCGACCGGCAGCTGCACGCCATGGCCGACGTCGACGGTCGCAACCGGGGGCGGACGGTCGGAGTCCCAGAGCCAGCGCAGGATGCATGCCACCGCGATCACGCCGCAGGCCAGCGCAGGCAGCGTCTGCGACACCGTGAGCAGCAGGAAGAAACCCGCGGTGCCGGCGGCTGCCGCCAGTGGCCACCAGCTGTCGGTCGGCAGGCGCAGCAGGTGCATCGGCCGCGCATCGCGCGGGCTGGTCACCAGCGTTTCGCGGCCGCCGAAGACGGTGCCCGGCAGCCAGTGCCGCCCGTCCTCCACCTCCTGCGGCAGCGCGGGCCGCCGCCACAGCGGATAGCGCGAATCCACCTGCGGAATGCTGCGCACGCCGTATTCGCGCGGCGGCAGCCATTCGAGCGTGCCCGCGCGCCAGGGATTGCCGTGGTCCCGCCCAGGCCGGCGCAGCGTGCGCGCCGCGTCCACCATGAAGAGCAGCACGCCGGCCGCCAGCGTGTAGGCGCCAAGGGTGGACAGCATGTTGAGCGCGTTCCAGCCCAGGTCGGCGCCGTAGGTGTACACGCGCCGCGGCATGCCGAGCATGCCCGCRATGTGCATCGGAAAGAAGGCGAGGTTGAAGCCGCCGAACATGAGCCCGAACACCCAGCGGCCCCAGCGCTCGGAAAGCCGGTGGCCGTTGAAGACCGGCGCCCAGTAGTAGAAGCCCGCGAACACCGGAAACACCATGCCGCCGATCAGCACGTAGTGCAGGTGCGCGACGATGAAGTAGCTGTCGTGCGCCTGCCAGTCGAAGGGCAGCACCGCCACCATCACGCCCGTAAGGCCGCCCAGCACGAAGATGAAGTGAAAGCCCAGGAGAAACAGCGTGGGCGCATCGAGCGCGACGCGGCCGCGCCAGAAGGTGGCGATCCATGCGAACACCTGCACGCCGCTCGGTATGGCGACGATGAAGCTCGCGGCCGACACCACCAGCAGCGAGAGGTTGCCCAGGCCCGCGGTGAACATGTGGTGCACCCACAGCGCAAAGCTCACCGCGCCCACGCCGATGAGCGCCAGCACCACCGCGCGGTGCCCCACCAGCGGCGTGCCCGCGAGCGCGGCGACCATCATCGACACCATGCCGGCCGCGGGCAGGAAGATGATGTAGACCTCCGGGTGGCCGAAGAACCAGAACAGGTGCTGCCACAGCAGCGGATCGCCGCCGCGCGCGGGAATGAAGAAGGGCCAGTCGAACGCGCGCTCCAGCTCCAGCAGCATGGTGGCCGCGATCACCGCGGGAAACGCGAAGACGATCATCAGCGCGGTGACCAGCATGGCCCAGGCGAAGATCGGCATGCGCATCAGCGTCATGCCGGGTGCGCGCGTGAACAGCACGCCCACGATCAGCTCGATGG
>NZ_JBFTPJ010001150.1:0-1611 GCF_056398445.1 Variovorax sp. 01T439_2 | reverse complement strand
GCCCGTCGCTGCAGGCCATCAGCAGGTCGCCCGGCTGCATCGCGGGGATGTAGTGCGGCTCGATGGGCGGAGGCGTCGTGGTCATGCCCAGGCATCCGAGGAGGATGTTGCCCTTGGGATGGACATTGGCCTCGGCCTCGGTGATTTCGCCGCGGTCGATGAGCACCTGGACATAGGAATGGTCGCGCGTGCGCGTGACGAGCTCGCCGTTCTGGAAGTGGTAGATGCGCGAGTCGCCGGCATGGATCCAGGCGCAGTCGCCCTTGGGATTCATCAGAAAGGCCGCCAGCGTGCTGTGCGGTTCCTGCTCGCTCGACAAGGCCGTGAGCTTGATGACCGTGTGCGCATCCTCCAGCAGCTGGCGCAGCACGGCCGCGGAGCTGTCGCGGTCGGGGTGGTAGCGCGTGAACAGCTGGCGCGCGGTCATCAGCACCTGGTCGGAGGCCTTGCGCCCGCCGCTGCGCCCGCCCATGCCGTCGGCAATGATGCCCAGCATGCAGCCGGGCACGCGCGGATGGCTCATCATCAGGACCTGGTCCTGCTGATAGGGGCGGTCTCCCTTGTGGAGACCGGTGGCGGCGGCAAGCCGAAAGCCTTGTGTCATGAGCGCAAATGCGCCTGCGGCGCGCCTTCTGTCTTCTCGTGGATTCGTACCAGGACGTATTATCGAGTGAACACGAGCTGCGGGCGGAATACGTTCGCAGCGCCAACGTTGGACTCCAATCTTCACTCCCTTTCCCGCCAATTGATCGAGCTGCGCATCGAACACGCCGACCTCGACGCCACCATCGACCGCCTGGCCGAAGCTTCGCCGCAGGACGAGCTGCTGCTGCGCCGCCTGAAGAAGCGCCGGCTTGTGCTGCGCGACCAGATCACGCGGCTCGAGAACGTGCTCGATCCGAAAGAACCCGCGTGAGCGAAACACTCGAGGACAAGGTGCGCGACGCCTTCGCGCAGGGCGGCGTCCTGTCGCGTGCGGCAGAACAGTTCCGCGAGCGCTCTGGGCAGACCGAAATGGCGTTGGCCGTCGCCCGCACCATCGAGGACGGCGGCGTGCTGGTGGTCGAGGCCGGCACCGGCGTGGGCAAGACTTTCTCGTATCTCGTGCCGGCGTTGCTGAGCGGCGAGCGCGTGCTGCTGTCGACCGCCACCAAGACCCTGCAGGACCAGTTGTTCGGCCGCGACCTGCCGCGTCTGGTCGAGGCGCTCGAGCTGCCGGTGCGCACGGCGCTGCTCAAGGGGCGCGCGAGCTACCTGTGCCTGCACCGGCTCGACCTGGCGCGCCACGATGCCTCGCTGCCCGAACGCGGCAGCCTGCGCACGCTCGCCAAGATCGAGCAGTGGTCCAAGGCCACCCGAACCGGCGACCTGGCCGAGCTGCCCGGGCTGGACGAGCGCTCGCCGCTCATTCCGCTCATCACTTCCACGCGCGAGAACTGCCTGGGCGCGCAGTGCCCGCAGTTCAAGCCCTGCCACGTCAACCTGGCGCGGCGCGAGGCGCTGGCGGCCGATGTGGTGGTCATCAACCATCACCTGTTTTTCGCCGACCTCGCGGTGCGCGAGACCGGCATGACGGAACTGCTGCCGACCGTGAGCGTGGTGGTGTTCGAC
>NZ_JBFTPJ010001149.1:0-1612 GCF_056398445.1 Variovorax sp. 01T439_2 | reverse complement strand
CGAGGTGCACCTGGTGCAGCGTGATCTTGCGCACCTCCGCCTGGCTGGTCTCGATGTGCGCGCGCAGCAGCATCGCGGCCTGGTCGCCTCGGTTGGCGCGAACGGCCTTCAAGATCTTGGCGTGCTCTTCGTACGTGGCGTCGATGCGCGGCTGCTGCGTGAAGTCGAGCCGGCGGATGATGCGGATGCGGTCGGTCACGTCGCGGTGCACGCGCGCCATCTCGGCATTGCCCGCCGCGGCCACGAGCGCGCAGTGGAAGGCCTCGTCCCACTGGGCCACCTGCGCGGTGTCGCTGCTGCGCTGGGCCGCGGGCACGAGCCAGACCTCAGCCAGCGCGTCGAGCAGGCTGCGGTCGACGCGGCGGTCGGCTTCGCAGAGGCGGTGCACCGCGGTGGTCTCGAGCACCATGCGCAGATCGTAGAGCTGCTCGAACTGGTCGAAGTCGAAGGGCAGCACGCGCCAGCCGCTGCGGAACAGCACCTCGACGAAGCCTTCCTGCTGCAGGCGGAACAGCGCCTGCCGCACCGGCGTGCGCGAGACGCCGAGCCGGTCGCTGATCTCGTTCTCGGTGAAGCGGTCGCCGGGCACGAGGATGAAATCGGCCACGTCGCGCTTGAGCTGCGCGTAGACCTCGTCGGCCCGCGTGCGGAAAACGGTGGCGTCGGAAGCGGGGGCGGACGGAGCGGAGCGGGGTCGGGCGGTAGGCACGTGGGGAATGGTAGTCGCAGTCATTGCCCCTGTCCGAGCGCCGCCAGCAGCGCGCTGCTCGGCGCGGTCCAGCCGACGATCGCGCCCTGGGCACGGACCATGTCGAGCGTGGCCGCCTTGAAAGCCGGAAAGTAGCTTTCGGTGCAGTCTTCGAGCAGCAGGCTGTCGTAGCCCYGGTCGTTGGCCTCGCGCATGCTGGTCTGCACGCAGACCTCGGTGGTGACGCCGCCGAACAGCAGGTGCGTGATGCCGCGCGTCTGCAGCAGCTCATGCAGGCCGGTGGCATGGAACGCGCCCTTGCCGGGCTTGTCGATGACGACCTCGCCGTCGACGGGCGCCAGCGCATCGATGATCTGGTTGCCCGGTTCGCCCGCGACGAGGATGCGGCCCATCGGCCCTTGGTCGCCGATGCGCAGGCTCGGGTTGCCGCGGTTGCGCTTGGCGGGCGGGCAGTCGGAAAGATCCGCCTTGTGCGCCTCGCGCGTGTGCACCACGAGGCCGCCGGCCTCCCGCCATGCCTGCAGCGCCGCTTTTGTGGCCGGAACGATCGCTTCGAGCAAAGACACATCGTTGCCCAGCGTTTCGCCGAAGCCGCCGGGCTCGATGAAGTCGCGCTGCATGTCGATGAGGACCAGCGCGGTGTTCTTCAGCTCGAAGTCGTAGGGAAAGGGGGTGGCAGTTTCTATGCGCATGCTTGTTCTCGCTGTTGTTCATGCCGGGGCGCGGCGATGGCGCATCGGTGGCAAACACTCCACCGCCGAGCCCGGTGTGTGGTGCGGGGTGGGCGGCCCCTCTGTGCCGCCGAGGAGCGCAGCGTTTCGCGGATCAGGGCTCGCAGCTGTTTGAGCGAAGCGAGTTCTGCGAGACCCCGCGAAACGCGAGCACCGCAGGGCAGCCGCGAAG
>NZ_JBFTPJ010001148.1:0-1619 GCF_056398445.1 Variovorax sp. 01T439_2 | reverse complement strand
CAAGACCAGCGGCGGCAAGGGGCTGCACGTGGTGGTGCCGCTCAGGCGGCAGTACGACTGGGACACCATCAAGGATTTCTCGCAGGCCATCGTGCGGCACATGGCGCGCACCCTGCCGCAGATGTTCGTCGCCAAGAGCGGGCCGGACAACCGCGTCGGCCGCATCTTCATCGACTACCTGCGCAACGGCTTCGGCGCGACCACCATCTGCGCCTGGTCGGTGCGGGCGCGCCCCGGCATGGGCGTGTCGGTGCCGGTGGAATGGCAGGAGGTTCCCACGCTCACGAGTGGTGCGCAGTGGACCCTGCGGAACATCCATGCACGGCTCGACCGCGGCAACGATCCCTGGGCCGCGTACGCAAAGGCTGCAAAGAGTCCGGGAGCCGCAATGAAGCTGCTGGGGTTCAGAGCTCGATGAAGGCCGAGGTGGCCTTGTTCAGCGCCAGCTTTCCCTTGGCGGTGATCGATTCCACCTGGGCGAGCTGGCGTATCGCCCGGTCGTCCGGCGCATGGCTGGACGGCGGAATGAAAGCGGTCACCAGCTCGGCCGCACGCAGCACGCGCAGCCTGTCGATGTCGGCTGGCGTGTGGACGACGTATGGCAATTTCTGCTCGGCGATGACCCGAAGAAACTCCATGGACATGAGCCGTCTCCTTGTCTGGATGGTGGAGTGACATTCTGCGGAAAAAATCACAGTTCTGCCTAGTCCCTGCGAGGCACATGACTTTCCAGTGTGTACCTAAGTGTTCTTTTGTTGGCTGTGCTGGAAACCAAGGTGCCGATGGTGTTCCGGCGGCGGGCGCTCACCTTGCCAGCTGGATCGGTGCCGGGGGCCGTTCGGGGGAAAGAATCTGCCAGAGGCCTGGCGCCACGCCGTCGAAGGCGGCCGCATAGCGCTCGGCGCGGCCGTCCTCGCCGGTCACGTCGCGTATCGCGATGCTGTCGATGCGGCCGGGGTGGGCGCGCGCGACCTGTCCGTAGATCTCGGGATCGCTCTCGCCCGAATCGCCCACCAGCATGAACCGGCGCTGCGGAAAGTCGGCCAGCAGGCGCTCGATCACGCCGAGCTTGTGCGTGCGCGAATCCTGCTCGCCGGGGATGAGCGTGCGCCAGGTCGTGCTTTCGCGCAGGTGCATGCTGCCCAAGGGAAAGTCTGCATCGCGAAGGAAATCGGCGAGCGCGCGGTACAGCTGTATCGGGCTGGCCGAAAGATAGTGGAAGCGCGTGTCCGGCGCCTTGGCCAGCGCGCGGTAGTACGCCGCCATGCCGGGGGCCGCCTCGAAGCGCCGCGCAAAGGTGTTCAGCAGCATCTCGCGCCGGTCGCGCACCTGGGTGCGCTTGATGGTGTCGTCGATGTCCGAAATGACCGACAGCCCCTGTGCCGGGACGATCAGCGCCTCGCCCCTGAAGCGGTGCAGCAGCTCGCCGGGCCCGGTCACGGCATGGAACTTCAGCCACTCGCTCGAAGGCGAGAGGCGGGGCACGTCGATGACGATGCGCATGTTCATGCGGCCGTCCGCGCCCGAAGGCGGCGTGGCCACGCGCGCGGCGCTGCCGTCGAAGTCGAGCTCGAACACCTTGCCTTCTTCCGACTCGGCGTGGAACAGCGCGGTGCTGC
>NZ_JBFTPJ010001147.1:0-1621 GCF_056398445.1 Variovorax sp. 01T439_2 | reverse complement strand
GGCAGGTACAGGCACCTGAGCGCCCTTGACGCCGCAACCAAGCCGCCTCCCGAAAACCTGTACTTGCACGGCTGGTGAGCGCGGCCGCTTCAGACTCGCACAAGGCACGGCTGACAACAGTCGCCACGATCCTCTGACTCATCCTGGTACTCGGCACTAGAAGTTGTTGTAGCTATGAATACCGCATACATCAAAGCCGCGGAAGGACGCGACCAATTCCTAAATCTGGTTGACTTCAAATGGCTGATGGCCGGCATGGGCTGGTGGGTCAACTTGTCGCGCTTGCAGAGCGACAAGGCCTACCTCGACGAGTGCTTGCAGCGCGCGATGACGAGCGACTCAGAGTTGCTACAGAAGTGCAGCGTCGAAATGCTTGGCTTGTCGGATGCCCCGTGCGACAAGGCCATGCGGCCACAACTATCGGCTTGGCATTGTGATGGGCGCTGAATGGTCCCAGCCGGTCAGAGGTTTCATTCGTCGGTCCACGTAGGTCCGGTGCGAGTCAAACAGGAGCGGATAAGCACATTGCTGCTTGGCGCACCACATTAATACTTTCTTCCCTTAGGGACGTCATGGAAACACTCTCCAAGCTTGAAACCGTCGAAGCAATGCTGTCGAGGATCGACGATCCGACGGGACAAGGGGCCGTTGCGTTCACGCAGGTGTACCGCGAACAAGCTCGCGCGTCCGCGGCGAGCGCGGACGCATTGGAAAAGGTGGGCATCGAGCAACACCCTCTGGCGGGGGTGGCGATATCGGTCAAGGACCTTTTCGATGTGAAGGGTGCTCAGACGCTGGCTGGTTCGCGCGTGCTGAAAGATACCAAGCCTGCAATGCACGACGCAGCCGTTGTTGCCCGACTGCGCCAATGCGGCGCGGCGATCATCGGCAAAACCAACATGACCGAGTTCGCGTTTAGCGGATTGGGCATCAATCCCCACTATGGAACACCGGTGAGCGTATGGGATCGGCCGGCTCGCCGCATCCCAGGTGGGTCATCGTCCGGCGCAGCTGTGTCCGTCGCCGAAGGAATGGCCTGGGCCGCCATCGGGACAGACACCGGAGGATCGTGCCGCATTCCCGCAGCATTGAACGGCATCGTAGGAATGAAACCAACGGCTTCTACGGTCCCGCGGGACGGAGTGCTTCCCCTTTCGTTCAGCTACGATTCCATTGGGCCGCTCGCGTCGACAGTGGCAGATTGCGCGCGGGTGTACTCGGTCATTAGTGCGTCCGCCGCAGCGCTCGTCGAACGCGAATTCTCCACGCTCCATTTGGGCGTCATTCGGAATTACGTCATGGACGGGCTAGACGATTCCGTCGGGCACGCATACGAAGCCGCGTTGAGAAAACTTGCGGCGGCCGGCGCCATCTTGCACGAACTGACGTTGCCGGTGCTGACCGATATTCCGAATGTCCTTCATGGCGGCGGACTCGTCGCCGCGGAAGCCTTCCAGTGGCACCGTGAGCTCCTGTCCAGCCAAGAGCGAGAGTACGACCCTCGTGTCTCGGTCCGGATCCAGCGCGGAAAGAGCATTAGCGCTGCCGACTACATCTCATTGCTGGGCCTACGTGAACGGATGATTCAACGCTGGTCTGCGCAGATAGCGGCCTTCGACGC
>NZ_JBFTPJ010001146.1:0-1623 GCF_056398445.1 Variovorax sp. 01T439_2 | reverse complement strand
GGGCACACCACGTCGACACGCTTCACGCCGCTTGCGCCGAGCTCGCGCAGGGTCGGCTCGGTGTAGGGCTCGAGCCACTTGGCGCGGCCGAAGCGCGACTGGAAGGTCACGCGGTATCCCGTCGCCGCAAGGCCCAGCCGCGCCGCGAGCAGGCGCGCGGTTTCGAGGCACTGCACCTGGTAGGGATCGCCAAGCGCGATGTTGCGCACCGGAATGCCGTGGAAGCTCATCAGCAGCAGCTCGCCGCGGCCCTCGCGCTTCCAGTGCGCTTCGATGCCGAGCGCCAGTGCCTCGACGTAGGCCGGATCGTCGTGGTACTGGTTGACGAAGCGGAACTCCGGAATGCGGCGCTGGCGGCGGCTCCAGTCGTTCACCGCATCGATCACGCTGGCCGTGGTGGTGGCCGAATACTGCGGATAGGCCTGCAGCACCAGCACGCGCGTGGCGCCTTCGGCCTGCAGCGCATCGAGCCGCGAAGCGATCGACGGGCTAGCGTAGCGCATGGCGTCCTGCACCGCCACGCGGTGGCCGCGCTCGCCGAGCCAGCCGGCGAGCAGCGTGGCCTGCTTGCGGGTCCACACCTTCAGCGGCGAACCCTCGGCCATCCAGATGCTCGCGTACTTGGCGGCTGATTTGGCGGGCCGCACCCGCAGGATGATGCCGTACAGGATCAGCGCCCAGAGCAGCCTGGGAATCTCGACCACGCGCGGATCGCCGAGAAACTCCGCCAGGTAGGGCCGCACGGCGGCCGCGGTCGGGGCATCGGGCGAGCCCAGGTTGCACCAGAGGATGGCGGTGCGTTCGATGGCGGGTTGGGGGTCGATGGAACCGCGGTTCCCGTTGTCTTGAGGCATGCGATATTCTCGGGCATGACCTCCGCTTCCACGGCGCCGGCAAGCGCCGCGCCCCTCGACATCAAGCGCATCTCGGCGATCTCGCTCGACCTGGACGACACCCTCTGGCCGATCTGGCCGACCATCGAGCGCGCCGAGACCGTGCTGCAGCAATGGCTGCTGCGCGAGGCACCCAAGACCGCCTCGCTGCTGCTCACGCCGGGCGTCTTGCGCGAGCTGCGCGAAGCCACCGCCAAGGAGCGCTCCGACCTGGCGCACGACCTGAGTGCGTTGCGCCGCGAGTCGATCCGCGCGGCACTCAGGCACGCGGGCGAAGACCCGGCGCTGGCCGATCCGGCCTTCGATGCCTTCTTTGCCGAACGCCAGCGCGTGACGCTCTACGAAGACGCGCTGCCGGCCCTCAAGTGGCTCAGCGAGCGCTATCCGCTGGTGGCGGTGTCGAACGGCAATGCGGACATCCACCAGACCGGCGTCGGCCGATGGTTCCGCACCGCGTTCAACGCGCGCGCCTTCGGCAGCGGCAAGCCGCATGCGCCGATCTTCCGCGCCGCGGCCGCATCGGTCGGCCTGTTGCCCAAGGACGTGCTGCACGTGGGCGACGACGCCGAGCTCGACGTGGTCGGCGCGCTCGACGACGGGGCGGCCTGGGACTTCGACCTGCAGCAGACCCGCGAGGCGCCGGAGCTGGACACGGTGACCTTCTCGCTCAGCGGCACGCCAGATTTCTGCGCCGCGCTGCGCGCGCACTTCGGCCTGGACTGAAGCCTGC
>NZ_JBFTPJ010001145.1:0-1624 GCF_056398445.1 Variovorax sp. 01T439_2 | reverse complement strand
GTGGAACACCTCGGTGCCGCCGATGCCGTCGAGCATCTCGATGCCGGTGGCTTCCTTCCACAGCTGGCGCGTGGCGTCGGGCAGTGCCTCGCCCGCGCTCACGCAGATGCGCAGGCTCGGCGCGCCGTGCTGCCGCACGAACGGCGCCATCTGGCGATAGAAGGTGGGGGCCGTGTAGCAGATGGTCGCGCCGACCTCGTTGATGAGCTTCACGAGGCCTTCGGGCGTGAACGGCGCATCGGCGAAGTACACCGAGGCGCCGGCCCACATCGGGAACACCAGCAGCCCGCCGAGCCCGAAGGTGAAGGCCAGCGGCGGCGAGCCGATCACGATGTCGTCGCTGCGTGCCTGCAGCACATGGCGCGGCCAGGTTTGGCACATCGCGAGCACGTCGCGGTGCGTGGTGACTGGTGCCTTCGGCTTGCCCGTGGTGCCGGAGGTGAACGCAAGCAGGGCGATGTCGTCCGACGCCGTGGGGCAGGCGGTGAACACGCCGCTCTTGCCGGCCGCGCGTGCCGACAGCGAATCGGGCGCAGCGGGTTTGTTGAACGCGATCACCGATGCGAGCACGGGATGCTCCCGCTGTGCCAGCACGAGCTCGTCGAGCAGGCGCCCGTCGCACAGCGCCGCCACGGGGCGCGCCTTCTCGATGATCTCGCCCAGTTCCTTGGCGCGCAGCAGCGGCATGGTGGCCACCGCGATCAGGCCGGCCTTGACCACCGCGAGCCACGACAGCGCCATGGCTACCGAGTTGCCGCCGCGCAGCAGCACGCGGTTGCCGGGCACGAGGCCGAGGTCTTCGACCAGCACCTGCGCGATGCGGTTGACCTCGACAGCGGCCTGCGAATAGGTCAGCGTGCCGGCGGGCGAACGCAGCATCGGCTTGTCGCCGAAGCCCTTGGCGGGCGCCTTGTCCAGGAGCTCCTCGACCAGATTCAGCTGATCGGGCAGCTGCAGCTCCGGAAGGTCGTAGCGGAAGACCGGCAGCTGCTCGGCGGGCGGCAGGCGGTCGTGAACGAAGCGGTCGACTTGGGCTGACACGATGTTTATCCCCGCAAAACGGATTTGCCGATGATCAGTTGCTGAACCTCCGTCGCGCCTTCGTAGATGCGCAGCGAGCGGATGTCGCGGTAGAGACTTTCAATCTTCGTGCCAACCTTCACGCCAAGGCCGCCGTGCATCTGCAGCGCCATGTCGATCACGCGGCTCGCGTTCTCGGTGGCGCACATCTTGGCCATGGCCGCGGCGGCCGACACGTCGCCCACCGCGGGGGCGCCGCGCTGTTCGGCGTCGTCGCGCATCCATGCGGCGCGGTAGGTGAGCAATGCGGCGCTGTCGATCAGCGCGGCCATCTCGCCGAGCTTGGCCTGCGTGAGCTGGAAATCGGCGAGCGTCTGGCCGAACATGCGCCGGCCTTTCGCATGCGCGATGGCTTCGGCGAGTGCGCGGCGTCCCATGCCCAATGCCGCCGCTGCAACGGAGGCACGGAAGATGTCGAGCGTGCGCATCGCGAGCTTGAAACCACCGTTGAGTTCGCCGAGCTGCGCCGCGCGCGGCACGATGCAGTCCTGGAAGCGCAGCGTGGCGAGCGGGTGCGGCGCCATCACGTCGATGTGCCCGGAGG
>NZ_JBFTPJ010001144.1:0-1629 GCF_056398445.1 Variovorax sp. 01T439_2 | reverse complement strand
GCACATTGCCCATCGTGCTGGCCACATCGTCGTGGATGAGCACGGCGCTGTTCTTGATCTCGCACTTCGTCCAATGTCGGCCGATCCGCGGTTCGACAAATTGTCGACATTCGGTCGGACAATTTGTAGAGCCTCTCCTGTCGAGTCGTTGGCGCCAGACATGCGAACGAGAAAATCCTCAAAGAAAACAACGAGTTAGACGCGCTCGAGAACGATGAGGCCTGTGGCATGGCTCTTGCGCTTGGGAAAGCACCATTCACTGGAGCCACCCATGACCATCACGTCCCCTGCACGCGCAGCCGAAACCAGCCAGTCCACCCTCAAGACCTACCTGCGTCCCATCGATCGCGAAGGCCTGCTTGCCTTCGCAGAAAAGGGGCGCAACAACCCCACCTCCCGCGGTACCAACAAGGTTCACACCATCGTCGATGGCAAGTTCCGTACACTGAGCTACGTCGGTGACCACACGCCGGTGGTCGTGGACGAGCCACCGCATCTGTTCGGCCAGGACACGGCGCCTGCCCCTGGCGAGATTGTGCTGTCCGGCCTGGGCGGTTGCCTGTGTGTGGGCATCACCGCCGTTGCAACGCACCGCAACGTCAAGCTCACCAGACTCGAGATCTTCCTCGAAGGCGATATCGGCAATCCCGCGGCCTGGGGCGCGGGCGGAGCACAGAAGCAGCCTTTGGAAATGGGCTTTCAGCAGATTCGGGTGAAGGTGCTCGTCGAAGGCGACGCACCGCGCGAAGTTCTGGACGACATCGTCAAGCACGCAAACATGAATTCGCCGGTTGCCAACACGATGCGCAACCCCATCCCCTTCGACATCGCGCTCGCCTGAGCGGTCGGGACCGGCCTACCATGTCAGCAGTACTTCAGACGGCGGCAGCGGCCACCGATGCCGAGCCTGCCCGCGCGCAAATGCTCGATGCCGTTCGGGCGGTGGCGAGCGGATCGCTTGCAGCGATGGTCGACGAAATCGACCGCATCGGCACCTATCCCGCAAGCGTCCTGCGCGAATTGGGCAAGGCAGGTGCCTACCGGGCCCAGACGTCCCTGGACGGCCAGCCCGATTTCGTGGCGGCGATCCAGGCCATCACCGAGGTGTCACGCGTGTGCGGGGCCACAGGTTTCATGGTGTGGTGCCAATCGGCCTGCACGCTCTACATGGAGAAGTGCGGCAATCCAGTCTTCCGGGGTGAACGCTTCGAGCGGCATGTTCGCGGTGACACGCTCGGCGGCACGGCGCTAAGCAACCCGATGAAGGCCATGACCGGCATCGAGCAAATGCTTCTCAAGGCTGAAAGGGTCGAAGGCGGCCATGTGGTCAACGGCACCTTGCCGTGGGTGAGCAACCTGGGCAAGAACCACTATTTCGGCGGCGCAGCCACAGTCGTCGCCAGCGGCGAAGCATCCCACGAGATCATGTTCATGGTGCCGTGCGACGACCCGGCGATCGAGTTGCGCGAATGCCCATCCTTTGCGGGCATGGAAGGCACAGGAACCTGGGGCGTGCGTTTCACGAACTTCTTCGTCGGCAGCGATCGGATGATGGCCGACCCGGTGCGCCCGTTCCTCGATCGGATCCGTGCCGAGTTCATTCTTCTTCAGGTGGGCATGGGCCTGGGC
>NZ_JBFTPJ010001143.1:0-1629 GCF_056398445.1 Variovorax sp. 01T439_2 | reverse complement strand
GCCTTCGGTGCCGCTCGCGCTCAACCCCGACGGGGCCTTTGCCATCGGCATCAAGGTGGGCCGGCGCGGCGCCGAATGGCTGCTGATCGACTTCACCGCGAAGGTGCGCGAGCGGCATGCGATCAGCTACGACTTTCCCGATGCGGACGAGCTGCTGCCCGCCATCGCGCAGCACATCCACCGGCTGCGCGAGGGCCTCGGGCCGCTGGCCGTGCGCAACGTGGGCGCGGGGCTGGCCGCGCCGTTCCAGCTGGGCGGCTGGCACCGCACGCTGGGGCTGTCGAAGGCGCAGGCCGACCTCTGGAACCAGATGGACCTGGCGGCCGAGGTGCGCGCGCGCACCGAGGTGCCCGTGAGCTTTGCGCGCGACACCGTGGCGGCCTGCGTGGCCGAGCTGGTGGGCGGGCGCGGCCATGACTTGAAGAGCTTTCTCTACATCTTCGTCGACACCTTCGTGGGCGGCGGGCTGGTCATCAACTCGCACCTGCACACGGGCGCGCACAGCAACGCGGGCGCGTTGGCTTCGTTGCCGATGCAGTCGGTGCGAGCCGATGGCGCGCTGCCGCCGCAGGTGATGGCCGAGGCCTCGCTGTGGGAGCTGGAGCAGCGCCTGCAAGGCGAAGGGCTCGATCCTGCCGCGGCCTACGACGACCGCGCGTTGCAGCCCCCTTTTGCCGCTGCAACGCAGTCATGGCTCGGCTCCGCATCGCTGGCATTGGCGCACGCCATCGTCAGCGGCACCGCAGTGCTCGATCTGGCCGACGTGGTGATGGACGGTTCCATGTCGCGCGCATTGCTCCAGGCCCTTCTGGAACAGACGCGCGCCGCGCTCGCGCAATGCAACTGGGAGGGCCTGTGGCCGCCGCAGTTGCACGGGGGCAGGGTGGGGGCGCAGGCCTGTGCGCTCGGCGGGGCGATGCTGCCGCTGCACGCCAACTTCGCGCCCGACCATGACGTGTTCCTCAAGGCTGGTTGAGAAGCCGTTGCTGCCGTCGCAACGTACCTCATGCACGCCTTGGCGGGCCGCCCCCTTCTTTGGGTGAAAGTTCAGCCTTTTACCGCCCCCGCGGTCATCCCCGTGATGATCTGCCGCGCTGCTACGAAGGTGAAGATCAGAGGCGGGATGGCGATCAGGCTGCCCATTGCCATCACCTTGCCCCAATCCACGCCCATGTCGGTGATGAACAGCGACGCAGCCACTGGGAGCGTGCGTGTCTGCCGGTCGGTCAGCACCAGCGCGAGGATGAATTCGTTCCACGCGATGCGGAAGGTGAAGATGGACGCCGCCGCGAGACCCGGCCCCATCAGCGGCAGCAGCACCTTGGTGAACACCCGCACCGGCCCACAGCCGTCGATCGCCGCGGCCTCCTCCAGTTCGACCGGCACCTGCAGTACGAAGCCATAGAGCAGCCAGATGGTGAACGGTAGATTCACCGCGACGTACAGCAGGATCAGTCCCCACAGGCTGTTCACCAGTTGCCATTGGCTCCAGATCATGAACACCGGAATCGCGAGCACGGCCAGAGGCACCGTACGCAGCAGCAAAGTGGTGTAGCCCACTGCCGAACGGCCCGGAAAGCGAAAGCGCGCCAGCCCATAGGCGGCCATGCAGCCCAGCACCAGGGTAAT
>NZ_JBFTPJ010001142.1:0-1630 GCF_056398445.1 Variovorax sp. 01T439_2 | reverse complement strand
GCGGATCAAGAGGCGTGTGGCCTCCAACTCGACGTCGTTGTCCGCGATCATGAATTGGATCGCCTGGTGCTGCGACAGGCTCGCACCGAACGCCTTGCGCTCGACTGCGTATTCGCACGCCATCTGCTGCGCCCGGCTCGACAGCCCGAGCGAGCGGCTCGCCGACAGCAGGCGGTCCTGGTTAATCGACTGCATCATCCCGAGGAAGCCTTCATCGGGCGCGCCGAGCACGTCGGCATCGGGCACGAAGCACTCCTCGAGCGAGAAGCCGTTGAGGTGGTAGCCGCGCCACCCCATCTTTTTGTATCGGGTCATGCCGACCACGCCCGGATTGCCGCTGCGCACGATGAACGTTCCGAGCTTCGACTTCAATGGCGCGTCCGGATTCGTCACCGCCAGGACGATGATGTAGTCCGCGGTTTCGGCGTGGGAGATGAAGTGCTTGCTGCCCGTCAGTACCCAGCCGCCATCAACCTTCACTGCACGGGTCCGCAGTCCCCCGAGGTCAGAGCCGGCATTGGGCTCCGTCAACGCATAGGTGATGGTCTTCTTGCCGGAAAGAACGTCCGGCAGAAACGATTCACGCTGCGCGCTGCTGACCTGACTCAGCTGCAGAGGCAAATGCCCAAAAACCTCGCTGAGCGGAACGGACGTGTAGGTCAACTCCTCCAAGATGGCGACCTTTGCCGCGGCCGGTAATCCAGGCCCACCGACGCTGTCCGGCAAGTTGAACCCATATAAGCCCAATGCCGCGACCTCGCTTCGGAGCTGCGCGAGCAGATCGAGGCTAACATCATCATCGTTTTCGATCTGCTGCTCAAGCGGGACGAGACGCTGTCTCACGAATCGTCTAGCTGTCTCACGAATCAAGGAGAGTTCGGTGTCAGAGGTTTGTTCCATGGCTTTCTCGAAAACGATTTCGAAGAAGTTTAGGAGGTTTTTTCGAGGAATGCAAGAAGCTCGAATCAGGGGCGCCGCAATCCCGACTGCGCACGGCTGCGGGACCTGCGATTGCCCCCTTGGACCGCCGAGGGAGCTGCCGCCTGGGCAGGCCCGCGTCCTCGGAAAGTCAGGCGGCGTTGTGCAATGCGTAGTGGCTAACCACCATCGGGGCGGCAAGCCACGCCGACGACCCTGCCAGCCAGTTCGAAACATGCGCCGAGTTCAAGTGCTGTTCGAATGCCGTTTAGTTTTATTCCTGCTCGAACCGGCTGGCGGCTATGAAACCTGCGCTCGCGTGCACGTCGAGAACAACGACTGTCCCGCATGTGAAGCACACAAGCAAATTCCGCCCCGACGCGGATCGCTATAGCCGAGCGGCGGCGCAAGGCTTAACAAGAGGAATCTCGCCCCATTGGTTCTTTGGTTAAGCCATCAGGGACGGTGAACGACCGCTCCCAGCGCGAACTTCTTTTTCCGTGTTCGCCGACGCGCTTTGCGCGGAAGCCCCATCCCCGACGCGGAACTAGCATCCGCTTCCGATCAGTGGCGTGCTTGTCTCAGACAACGATGCGCCGTCTCTGACTTTAATGCGCTGTCTCGGACATTAATGGCAAAGAACAACGATCCTGCGTTCGCGCTCGAAGTCATCAACGCAATCCTCGAAGACGGCGACCCGGCCGAGTTGCTG
>NZ_JBFTPJ010001141.1:0-1631 GCF_056398445.1 Variovorax sp. 01T439_2 | reverse complement strand
CGCCCATGGTGTGCAGCTCCATCAGCTCGCGCGCGTAGTTCTCGTTGATGCGGTTGGCGGCGTTCTGCGCGTTGTCCAGGTAGCGCAGCATCGCGGGGTGGTGCAGCGTGGCGCCGAGCAGGTCGCGGAAGCTGCCGAGCGCATGCGGGCGGATCGCGCTCTCTTCGTAGTCGCCCACCATCGCGCGGATGTTGTCCTTGCGCAGGTTGACGTTGAAGTGGTTCATCCAGAACCACGTCATCTGCTCCTGCAGTTGGTTGGGCGAATAGAGCGCGCGCAGCACGAAGCGCTGCTGGGCCTCGCGCGCCAGTTCGCTGAGCTGCCGCTGGTAGGCCTGGCGCGCGGCCTTCTTCTGGTCTTCGTCGGGCAGCGCGTCGGCGGCCTTGCGCTGCGCATCGAGTCCGGTGACGAGCTGGTCGAGCGGCGTGCGCGAAATGGCCATGGCATCGACCTGTGCCTGCGCGGCCGCCGGCAGCGGCGCGGGCCGCGGATTGAGCTGGTCGCGCATCCACAGCGGCAAGCCGCGCCGCGCCAGCTGCGCCTCGCTGCTCGCATTGGCGCCCCAGCCGACTCGGTCGAGCCAGCGCAGCCGCGCGGCTTCGTTCATGGGTGCAGAAGGCAGGGACACCGACACCAGCGGCCGATGGTTCCCCGGCGCGCCCGCGCAGGCCGCGAGCAGCGCCAGCGCGCATGCAGCCAGCGCCATCGGCACCCGGCGCGGGGAGAACAACAACCACTGCGAAGCGGCGGCCGCCACCGCATTCACTCCGTGCGCAGGTCGTGGCGGCGCACGTCGCCGATGGCGTGCTGCGCGGTGCCGAGCGCCGCGTCGACGTGCACCAGGCCGCGCTGCTGGAACGGCCGCGAGCGCGGGTCGTCTTCTTCGCGCGCCACGTCGGAGCGCACCTTGCGCAGCAGGTCGACCGCCGCATGCAGGCGGCCCTGGCGCGGCAGCCACGCGTCGGTGGGCTCGCGCCATTCGATGGGCTTGYCGTCGAGCCATGCTGCGTGCTGCAGCTCGCCGATGGCGGCGTGGATCTCGTCGAGCACCACCTGCTCGTCGCGCGAGACGTTCCCGTCTTCGGGACGGCGGTGCTCCACCTTCCAGGCGGCCATGCGCAGGTCGGACAGGGCGTGCAGGTAGAACGGGTGCCTGCCGTATTCGTCGGCCAATGCGGGCAGCGAGGCCGCGGCCATGAGAACGAGTGCGGCGATGAGGCTTTTCTTCTTCATCTTCGGAGCTCCTGTGAGTGACGGCGGTTCAAGGACGCTTCCTCAACCGCCGTGCCCCGCTCCGCGTTGACGCACTTTACCTTCGCAGCGCCGCGCAAGGCGGCGGCTAAGCCCCGGCTAAGTCAGGCAACCGCCACGCTGGCGGGTGCAGCGCCGGCAATCTGGCGCAAGGCGCGCTCGAACACCTCGACCGGCTGGCCGCCCGAGATCAGGTGCTGGTCGTTGATGATGATCGCGGGCACCGAATGGATGCCGGCGTCGGTGTACATGCGTTCGCGCTCGCGGGTTTCGCGGGCGAATTCGTCGCTGGCCAGAATCTCGCGGGCCCGCGCCGCATCGAGCCCGGCCTCGGCGGCCAGGCGCACCAGCACCTCGTGGTCGGAGGGGTTCTGGCGGTC
>NZ_JBFTPJ010001140.1:0-1632 GCF_056398445.1 Variovorax sp. 01T439_2 | reverse complement strand
CATTCGGCGTCTCGCCGAACATCTCGGGCGCGTACATCGCCTCGACGCGGCTCGGCGGCAGCGCGAAGTCGCCCACGTTGTTGAGGCGCACGGTGTATTCGATCTTCACCACGCCCTTGGGCAGGTACTCGTAGTAGCTGCGGAAGGCCTCGAAGCTGCGCTCCTCGAAGGCCAGCCAGCCGGCGCCCGACTTGCGCTCGCCCTGCGTGGCGATCTGCGAGTCGCGGCCGAGGCCCGTGCCCAGGATGGTGGCGCCGCCCGGGATCGGGTCGCTCACTACCACCCAGGTCATGTCGGTGCTGGCGTTCACCTCGACGGTCACGCGCAGCACGTCGCCGCGCGTGTACTTGCCCGCGGTGGCCTGCTCGACCGGCGTGATGGTCTTCTTGATCGCATAGCCCGCGGCGAACGGCGCCTTCAATTGCACCGCGGCAATCGACTGCATCGTGAGCCAGGGCTTGCCGCTGCCTTGCTGCGTGACCAGCAGGGTGTCGCGCACCGGCGTGCCCGCGGGCGATGCGGCCCAGGGCAGGAACATGCTGTTGTTCTTCAGGTTGCCCGGCGACGCGGGCGCGCCGAAGAAGGTGCTCTGGTTGGGCGCGCCGGCCGCGTCGGTGGTCTTCACGCGCTCGACGCTGCGCCAGTCGACCTGCGCCTTCACGGCACCGAGCGTGGCGGCCGTGACGCCGGCCACCGGCGTGCTCTCGAACACCTTGGAGAACTTCTCGAGTGCCAGTCCGCCCCACAGGTTGGCGGTGGTGGTGTGCCAGGCGCCGTTCTGCTGGCGGCCGATGAAGCCGTTGGCGAGTTTGCCGATGTCGTCCTTCCAGGCCGGGTCGTCCATCACGCTGAGCAGGAGGCGCGCGGTGTTGACGTCGCCGTTGGTCATGAGCCACCACCAGTAGTCGTCCTGCTCGGTGCTGAAGACGAGCTTGGTGCCCTGGTAGGACAGGCGCGCCTTGAGCACGTTGTTGGCCTCCTCCAGCCGCTGCTGCCGCTGCGGCACGTCCTGCACGCGCTTGAGGATGTTGAGCCAGTCGATCACCGCGCTGGTGGGCCACTGGTTCGGCGCGATGGTGATGCTGCCGAGCATGCTGCCCTTGGCCGTGCCGTAGCGCGACAGGGCCTCGAGCGCGGCGAGCTTGCGCACGTCCAGGTCCTTGCGCGGGCTCCAGAACTCGCGCTGGATGCGGCCTTCGACAAAGGCGATGAGGCCCGACTCCATCGGCGCGCGCGCCGCGTCGGGCAGCGCGAAGGCGGKGTTCAGCGCCGCCGCCTCGTGCGTGGCCGCCAAGAGGTAGGAAGTGAGGATGTCGCTGCCGCGGTTCGATTCGCCGTCGCGCGGCGGAAAGTAGCTGGCCAGGCCGTCGCTGTCGAGGTAGGTCGGCAGCTGCGCCAGCACGCCCTGCCACATCTTCGCGTCGCGCAGGCCGACCGACTTGCTGGTCTTCTGTTCGAGGCAGATGAACGGGTAGTTGGCGAACCAGTCGCGCACGCCCGGCAGGCCCTCGGCCAGCTTGGGTTGCAGCGACAGCTTCAGGCCGCCGCGGCCGGGCAGGGCGTCGGCGGGCGGTGCCACGTCGATGGTGAAGGGGCCGTCGAGCTGCACCAGCGTGGCCTGCTGCACCGTGA
>NZ_JBFTPJ010001139.1:0-1633 GCF_056398445.1 Variovorax sp. 01T439_2 | reverse complement strand
CATCTACAGCACGCGCGTGCAGGTCACCGATTCGCAGTCGGTCTACAAGACCCAGCCTTCGTTCTACCGCACCGAAACCAATCTGCGCGGCTACCTGTTCCAGAACGAATTCCGCTTCGGCCCGCACCTGGTGACGGCCACGCTCGAGCGCCGCGAAGACGCGCTCGAGAATGCGCCCACCACCAGCAGCGGCCTGCTCTCGAGCAAGCGCTCGCAGGACGCGGTCTCGCTCGGCTACGGCTTCGTGCAGGGCGCGCATTCGCTCCAGCTGCATGTGCGCCATGACGACGACAGCGAATTCGGCGGCAAGACCACCGGCAGCGCCGCCTACGGCTACGCGATCACGCCGCGCCTGCGCGCCACCGTCTCGGCCGGCACCGCCTTCCGCGCGCCCACGCTGTACCAGCGCTTCAGCGAATACGGCGTGGCCAGCCTCAAGCCCGAGTCGAGCCGCAACGTGGAGCTGGGCCTGCAGTACACCGATGGCGGCACGCATGCAGGCATCGTCGTCTACCAGAACCGCGTCGAGAACCTGATCGTGTTCGACGGCTCGGCCACCAACTGCCGCTCCGACTTCGGCTGTTATGCCAGCACCGCCCGCGCCCGCTACCAGGGCGTGACGCTGTCGGGTGGACACCRCATCGGCGACGTGAGCCTGCGCGCATCGCTCGACTTCCAGGACCCGCGCGACCTCGACACCGACCACCTGCTGGCCCGCCGCGCGCGCCGCCACGGCACGCTGGGCGCCGACTGGCGCATTGCCGGCTGGACGCTGGGCGCCGAACTGCAATCGTCGAGCAAGCGCTTCGACGATGCGGCCAACACGCGCACGCTGGGCGGCTATACCGTGCTGAACCTCGTGGCCAGCACGCAGATCACGCGCGACATCGGCCTGGTGGCCCGCGTCGACAATGTGGGCGACAAGGACTACACGCTTGCACGCGGCTACGCCACCGGCGGCCGCAACGCTTACATCGGCCTGAAGTGGACACCGCAATAAGCCAGCCCCGCAACAACGGCGAACCGATCGCCGCGCACAGCTGCGCCGCCGTGCTGGTGGCGGCGCCGGCTTCGGGCCAGGGCAAGACCACGGTGGCGGCCGCGTTGGCGCGGCTGCACGCGCGCCAGGGCCGGCGCGTGCGGGTCTTCAAGTGCGGGCCCGACTTTCTCGACCCGTACTGGCTGGCGCTTGCCAGCGGCGCGCCGGTGCATTCGCTCGACCTCTGGATRACCGGCGAGGCCGACTGCCGCCGGCGGCTGTATGCGGCCGCGGCCGAGGCCGACCTGCTGATCGTCGAGGGCGTCATGGGCCTGTTCGACGGCAGCCCCAGCGCGGCGGACCTGGCCGAGCGCTTCGGCCTGCCGGTGCTGGCCGTGATCGATGCGCAGGCCATGGCCGGCACCTTCGGCGCGCTGGCCTACGGCCTGCAGAACTTCCGCCCCGCGCTGCCCTGGGCCGGCGTGCTGGCCAACCGCGTGGCCGGCGAGCGCCATGCCGGCATGCTGAAGGACGCCTTGCGCGAACCGGCGCAGTGGCTCGGCAGCCTGCCGCGCGGCGCCGGTTTCGAACTGCCCGAGCGGCACCTGGGGCTGGTCGCTGCGCATGAACTCGGCGACGCGACGGCGCGGCTCG
>NZ_JBFTPJ010001138.1:0-1638 GCF_056398445.1 Variovorax sp. 01T439_2 | reverse complement strand
GTGGTGGGCTTCGGGCTGGGCGGGGAGATCGCCATTGCCGTGACCATGCTGGCCGAGTTCTGCTCGACCAAGTTCCGCGGCACGGCCGTGGGGCTGGTGAACGTGGGCGCCGGCGGGCTCGGCAACTTTCTTGCGCCGGCTTTCGGCCTGCTGGTGTTCTGGATGTTCCCGGGCGACAACGCCTGGCGCTGGCTGTTCGCCTGCCTCATGGTGCCGGCTCTGCTTGGCGCGTTCTATCGCCGCTTCATCCCTGAGACGCCGCGCTTCCTGCTGTCGCAGGGCCGCGTCAGGGAGACCAACGCGGTGCTCTCGCGGCTGGCCTCGGGGCGGCTGTCGGGCAAGCTGGCGGCCGAGCGGGAATACATCACCGACGACCGCATGGGCGCGCAGGCCGCACGGCCGAAGGTGCGCGTGACCGAAATATTCCGCGGCGCGCTGGCGCGGCGCACCGCTGCGCTGTGCATCACGATCTGGATGACCTACGGCGCGCAGATCTCGGTGCTCACGCTGATGCCGACCATCCTCGTGACGCTGGGCTACAGCATGTCCAAGAGCCTGATGTTCACGATGGTGATGCAGGGCGGCAGCCTGCTGGGCGCCATTGCGGCCTCGCTGCTGGGCTTTCACTTTCCGCGCAAGCGGGTGCTGACGGCCGGCGCCGTGTGCGCCTGCCTCGCGGCGCTGGCCATCGGCTTCGTGGCCAAGAGCATCGCCGTGATCCTGGTCGCGGGCGCGGTGTTCCAGTTCTTCGTGCTGCTGCTCAACACCACCATCTGGATCTTCGCCCCCGAGCTGTACCCGACGCGCGTGCGCGCCTTCGGCACCGCTTTCATCCTGGCCACGGGCACCGCCGCGGGCGCGCTGATGCCGCTGGTGGCGGGCCGGCTGTTCGACGCCTTCGGGCTGGTGGGCGTGTTCGGCCTGGCCGCCGCGATGTACGCGGTGTTCGTTGCCAGCGTGCAGTGCGTGCCCGAGACCTATGGCCAGTCGCCCGATGCGCTGCCGCTGGCCGGCGAGGCCGAGCCTGGCGGCGGGACGCCGGCAGCGTCGCTGGCGCGTTCGAACTGAGCCGCACGACAACCGATCTCCCAAAGAAGAAAGCGTCCTTCCGCATGCCAGACATCCTGCTCATCAACCCCAACGCGTCCGTCGCGACCACCGACATGATGGTGGGGATCGCATCGGCCGAAGCCCCCGCCGGCTGCCGCGTGACGGGCCGCACGGCGACCCAGGGCCCGCCGATGATCGTCAACGAACGCGAGCTGGACGCAGCTGCGGCCGAGGTGCTCAAGGTGTGGCGCGCGGCGGCGGGCGACGGCTGGGACGGCGTGATCGTCAGCGCCTTCGGCGATCCTGGCGTGGAACTGGTACGGCGCGACGCGTGCGTGCCCGTGGTCGGCATCGCCGAGGCATCGATGCTCGCGGCGGGCGAGGGCGGCCGGCGCTTCGGCATCGCCACCATCACGCCCGATCTCGCGGCGCCCATCGAGGCGCGCGCCGCCGCGCTCGGGCTGCGCGCGC
Source organism: Variovorax sp. 01T439_2 (assembly GCF_056398445.1). Taxonomy (NCBI): domain Bacteria; kingdom Pseudomonadati; phylum Pseudomonadota; class Betaproteobacteria; order Burkholderiales; family Comamonadaceae; genus Variovorax; species Variovorax sp. 01T439_2. The sequence goes on along the minus strand of NZ_JBFTPJ010001138.1, from coordinate 117 downwards.
AGTTCAGCGGCATCCGCCTCACGCAGGGCGATCCGCGCACGCTCGCGGCCGATGCGCGCGCGCTCGAAGAAGCGTTGGCGCAGGCCGTTCAGCGCTGCATCGCCGACGATGGTGCCG